>MHCB01000012.1 GCA_001816455.1 Candidatus Blackburnbacteria bacterium RIFCSPHIGHO2_12_FULL_44_25 | reverse complement strand
ATATTTTTTGAAAAATTTAGTTAAAAGGTTTCTTTCGAAACTGATTGCTCAAAATGTAAATCCACGTGTCCTTTTGGTGGTCTTCTTATTTCAGATTGTTGCCTGGACGTTGTATGGCTTGGGTACAATCACACTAATAGATAATTTAAACACCGGGAATGTTCCGCTTCTGTTTTCCTCGTCGCTTTTGGCTTGGCTGGTTGGATACTTGAGTTTTATTACTCCTATGGGTTTGGGGGTACGTGAGGGTGCGTTCATTGTGTTAACGGGCCAACAAATGGGTGTGCCGCAAGCAGCTTTTATAGCCTTGTTGTCGCGAGCAGTATTGATTGTTGCGGAGTTAGTTAATTTGATCTTCTGGGTTGTTGCCAAAAAAATAAGAAGTAATCAGTTACCTTAATCCTCGTACTTTGTAATGTAGTCTAGCTTATCAAGTTCCTTAAAGGTTAAATATCTAATTTTTGGGTTTTTAGTCTCTATTTGCAGTTGTGATGGAAGCTTAATTTCTACATTTTGCAATAATTTGCCCCCTTGATCAATAAACACTGAATCGTTGTTAATTCCCAGTTTAAAATTGTGCTTAGTACATGTACGTTTGTTAGCCTGTTTATCTGTGTTTATACAAATTTCCCCACTTGCTCCACTCTCGTTTAGATACTTGTGCAACACGTTAATGTCCTCTTGCGAACTCACGAACCTGAATGGATCTGCTTCAATCTTATCGGCGTGATCTACATTTAGATCAGCAAAGCCATCTTCGATAATCACAATTTCAGATATTTGAGGTGGGCCGTTTCTTTCTGTCGCAGAGATTGTAAGTTTTATAAAATGGCAAGTTGAAACTTTAAGCTTATCAAGAAACTCGTCAACTTTTTCAACTTTCCTATCGTAGCTACCCAGACTATCCCAAGTAACACGATCTTGTGAGCATTCGTATGTATATTTTGAAGGTGTTCGAGCAATACTAGCAGGGATAATTAGGATCCCTCCAACAGTTTTTGTTTCTCCCAAGTCCAAGATCACCTCTTCCTTGTGGGAGTTAGCCCAATCTAAATCATCTGCTCTCCAACTAGTTTCTGCATTTTCGTCGATTATGTTTTTTATTTCAGAATATCGGACTTGTGTCGTAGAAGAAGCCGAAACGTTTTTATAATAGCGGACCTTTGAGTTGAGGAATTGCAAATAACGGGGAAGGTCAACTTTTTCCTTTGAGTATTCAAGGCTTGAGGATATAAGTCTTACATCGCTTGAGAAATCAAGGAGGAGAGGAGAACTGTAAGGGAGACTAATATCACTTAGGGACTTAAAAGAGCTTGCGGATTTTGTTCCGGCTAGTGCTTCTTTAGTTAGATCGGTTGTATTCACTAATCCTTCATTTTTGGAATAGAAAAATGTGTAAACATTTTTTGGTAAAACCTGTCCGTCTTTTATAAATTCAAGAAGTTCAGAAAAAGTTTCCGCAAGGTATATGTCTGTCCAATCTATACCGTAATATGCAGCAAATGAAGTTGTGGGGCCCATGGAACCGGCACCCACGGCTGCGTCTCGTGCAGGTTTTGAAACACCATCATTTTTTGAATCGATATATATAGCGGAATGTTCTGGTAAGCTTGCCACCTGCGATCGCATATCTTGCCAAAATCTTGCAGATGGCTTACTACGATTCTGCAAAATATTAATTTGCTCTTTATGTGAAAATCCTAAATTCAACGCAAGGATTACTGAGCATGATAGGAAGTATTTAAGTTTATTACTAAAAACTTTGTCTAAAAAAATACCCCAGAATGATGCAGCTCCCACATATGAAACCAGTAGGTACCGCTGGGCTGTTTCTTGAGGACTACCCGGAGAATAGTAAAAATATACTAGGAAGTTTGCAGCGGTAAATATTAAACAGTAAATAAGAGTTTTGTTTCTTTTCCAAGCCAATGCCACTAGAAAAGCTGCCAGGAAAATAAACAGAGGTAGATTTATTTTATCGGGAACAAACAGGTTTTCAAGAGTTTTTAATGGAACAAGAAGATAGTTGTAATGTCTCTCTGCAAATATCTTATGAAGTAATGTCGCAGATGTAGAGCCTGGACTCATAAAGTCTCTGATTGAATAAACGTAAAAATACCAATAACTTAGGGCAAATGGGATCATCCTAATTAAGGATTTTATGGGTTTAAAGTTAAATAATATCTCTAGACTTAAAACAATAAGAACGATTCCATGGGCTCTATAGAAAGAAAACTCGGAAGTAAAAAGGTAGATAAAAAAAGCCAGAATGTAACTTTTTAAGCTTGGATTTTTTATATATCTATAGTAAAAGGCCGCCGATAGGGAAATGAAAATAGCAGCAAAAATATTTTGCCAACCCACTGCGAGCCGATATAGTGACTCTGAGCCAACATACCCTGAAGCGAAAATGAGCGATGAACCAAGTGAGGCGTTCTTATTCTTTGTTAAAGTTAATACAAGATAGTAAACTGCGATAGCGGCCAGAAAATACAAGATTATTTCGACAAGATAATAGCCAAAAGGGTTGAGTTTAAAAAGATAATAAAAAGGAATAAAAGGTGTTACAGCATAACCATATGGTCTTCCAACAATGCCTGACCCGTACCCTGCACTTGGGGAATTCGGATGTTGGATGGAATGGAGAATCAGATAATCTTCTAAGTAAAAATACATTCCAAGAATTTTTCCATACGCAAGAAAACATACTAGAAATATTAGTGCGCCCATCAAAAACAATTGATATTTTTTAAGGATATTTTTCATTGTCCTTTTGATCCCCAAACTGTGACTTTGTAGTCTTTCAAAATACACGGAGTCTCTCTTTCAGAGTTAAGAAGAATTCCGCTGGCTAATTTTGCTGGAAACATAAAAACGAAAGTGTTTTCGTCCATGTCTGGGGTTAAGTAGGGTGCCTCTGTATCGATAAGCGGACTTTGGTCTCTTGTCCAGTTTTTGCCGTCTGGGGAAATCTCAACAAACCCTACTCCATTTTGGGCTTCGCAGTTGTCTGGAGAATGGTCAATAATTAACTTTGCCAGATAAATCTCTTTTGCGAATTGTATTTTTAGCCTCTTTTGAAAGGCACCAGGAGGGACTCGTACATCATCTATTAGTACTGACTCGGGTTTTATTATGGTTTCATTACCGAAACCCGCTTTTGAGTATTCAAATGAGTTTTTCCAAACCTTGAGTAAAGGAACCCCATCAACCTTTACTTGATAAACAGGCTCTAGAAATGTTTCATAATATGCGTATTTATAGCGTTCTTGTAATGGGTTGCTGTCATACGTTTCTATTAAATACTCGCCTTCATGGCGAGGGCCGCTCCAATAGGCGTTATCAAGATATATGTCTTGCCTTAATTTTAATCTCGGAATAGCGCTTATATAGTTCCATCCCAAAGCAACCTTGGCGTTTGGTTCAGCGTTTTTATTTAACCATTCTATTCCCTGGAGATATATATTGCCGTATGAGTTACCCCAGGATGGAATTTTTTTATCGTAAGCCCCAGGTAAACCACCTACCAATTGATTGAAGTAAACGTTTTGATTGGGATGGATTACAAACAGTTCGTAGCCCACAAAAATCAGCGAAAAAACAATAATAGGGATAAAAACTTTTGACAATCTAACGAGAAGCAAAGCACCTATTCCGGCAAGGATTGCCATGGCCGGGACAAACTCCATAATTTGTCGAACTCCACCGTATATATTCATACCGGGCCAGATTGCGCGAAAGATCGGCACCAGAAACCACAACAACACAAGTAGAGCGGTTTCACTTCTTTTCCTAACAAACAAAAAAACGGAGTACGGTAATCCAACAAAGGACAATAAGAGTATTGGTATTGGTGTTGTGTATGCAATCCAAACTAATGGGTAAGTATTCCAACCGCCTACTATAAACTGGGATTGCTCGCCAGGCGTGCTTCTTCCAATTTCCCTGTAGAAGCCGACTATTTCCAGAAAGCGGTTTACAGGATCCGACCATAAATATGGAGAAAACACATAAAGAATGCCAAATATAATGATGGGGTAGAACAGCATGCTAATAAACATAGAGCGCCCTCCGAGAAGAGTGGTTAAGTTAAATTTCTTGGCCTTTGCGTTTTTATATCTTTGCCACAGGACAGATAAAGCCCAGGGGGCGAGTATTACCGGCAAGAAAAAGGTGTTAAATTTGGTTCCCAGGGAGAATCCAGCAAGAACAGCTGAGACTAGGATGTGTGAAGATTTGTTTTTTGAAAAACCATACCAGAAGGTCAGAATCGCAAGACCAAAAAACGACATAAGAACTGGGTCTTTGACGTTGAAGTGGGATTCTGCAAATACAAGTGGGTACATTACCATGGAACTTGTGGCTATCACAGAGGCAAAGACACCGAAGTTTTTATGGGTCCACACGGCAATGGCTACGGAAATTGCAAAGGTTAAAAATATGATAAACAGGTGGTAAGCTTCGATGTCCCCTACCAGTCCCAGTTTTTGGTAAAAAACAAAGTTGGTAAATGCTGCCAGCAGACCGTTTACTTCGGGATGTGTATGTTCATGTTTGGTCATAAAATAATCAAAAGTGTAAAAGTCAGACTGAAAGTAACTTCTGCGAATTCCTGCCTCTATGGAATTTTCTTTTGCGGGCTGCCCTCTTGTTGGGGGGTCGACATTGTTATCAACATAATCCGGGGCGCCTTTCATTTGAGGGTATGGTGGCACGTCTAAAAAGTCGTGTTTGCCTGTTAAGATAAAATGAAGATAAGACTGTCCGCGAGTAAGGTGTTTTGGGGTGTCCCAATTAATACCATAGTCTTTTAAAGTACAGACAGCAATGACTAAATATATAATCGGAACGATAAGAATGCTAAGTCCTTTGCTGTTTTTAGAGAATTTCATCATACAGCTTGCAAAATCTTGAACTTGTATTTTCCCAAGAAAAGTTCTCTCTTACATATGTCAATCCGTTTTTGGAGAGATTTTTTCTTAACGTATCATTTGAAAGAACCGAAATAATTTTTTTGGAAAGCTCTTTGTAGTCTCTTTCCTCAAATAAAAGCCCATTTTTTTCTCCGTCAACCGTATCGATAAGACCACCTGACCTACTTGCTATCACAGGAATTCCTGAAGCACGTGCTTCTAGTACAACATTCCCTTGGCCTTCCTTTTCTCCCGTCTTGGCAATTGTTATTGATGGTGAAACGACTAAATTACTTGATGCGTAAATCATAGGCAATTTATCTGGACCAAATGTTCCCATAAGAAATACATCTTCGTTTTCTTCAAGATCTAGTTTCTTTGCCAACTTTCTTAAGGCTTCTTCTTCTGGACCTTTGCCAATTAAAACTAGTTTTGTATTTGGAATCGACTTTAAAACTAGGGCATATGCTTTTATGAGATATTCAAAGCCTTTCCATTTAATCAATCTTCCTACGCCTAAAATTATTTTTGGGTTACTCCCAAATCGGTCCATCCACAATTTGTTACGTTTAAGTGGATTGAATAATTTTATATCAACTCCCATGTATGCTATTTCTACTTTTGCTTTTGGATATATTTCTTTTACGGCGTCTCTAGTAGCCGAACTGTTTGCAGTACACAGATCGCAATGCTTGAGAATGAAGGCTTTAATAAAGTTTAATTTCTTCAGAGCAAAAACATCTGTGCCATGTACTGTTATTACTACTCTCTTTTGGAAAATAAATCCTAAAATAATTGCTATAAATCCTTGAGGAATAATCCAATTTGCATGTATGATGTCGAACTTTTCCTGCGTCAACAACCTTAAAGCTGTAAAGAATTCAGCAAGAATAAAAGTAAACATCTGGATCCTACCCAACATTTTATTTTTCTTGCTGCTATAAAGTATGCCCTCTCCTGACGTAAGAACTTGTAGGGATCTTGGATAGAAATAATTGAACCTTCTAACATTTATTCCATCAATTTTCTCTGAAATTAATGAGTCTGGCCCAGTCGGAGCAACAACAGTAACGGAATATTTTTTCAAATCCATATTGCTATAAATGCATAAGATTGTGCGTTGCCACCAGTCGTTTTTATGCCTTGGGAAGGAGCTTGTTAATACTAAGACTTTTGTCGTTTTGCTCATGTTTTTATGCTTTAGAAGTTTTCTTCGCAACAACAAGGTAGTCTAAGGGAAAATAGTTGGGATATTCTGGGAATACTCCTGACAATAAGCCGACCAAAACTATTAGTAAATTATTTACTAAGATTATTGGAACCGAAATAACTGCAACAGGAACAATAAATGCTGATTTGAAACTTAATTTATCGGATAACATGTCGTTTATTCGTTTAACCAAAAACGTGTTCAAAGACTGAAGCCAAAATTGAAAGAAGCTTCCATTTGCTTTTATTTTGACAATATTTAACGATGCCTCTTTGACGTAAGACTTAAGTGCAGTGCTTGTATACCTTCCCCAATCATGGGGCATGTCATGTAGAGGATAAAAAAATGGCACGGTAATAATAAGTATTCCGTTTGGCTTCAAAATTCTACCCGCCTCCTTTATAACTTTGTCTGGTGAATCTACATGTTCTAAAACTTGAAACATTAACGCAATGTCAAAAGTATTTTTGGGAAAGGGAAGTTCTTTTGCGTCTGCAAGTACATCGGGTTTTATATCTGAAGAATAGAGACTCGAAATTTCGGGATGATCGACACCAGTGTAGGAATCCACAAAAGGTAGAAATGCTTTTCTGTATGGCATCCGGCCGCAACCAATATCAAGAAGCTTACCTTTTGCATATTTCTTTGCTGTTTCGATTCCTTCTTTTTGGAATTTAATAAGTAAAAATTGCGGATGGATAATGCTTGTTCCGAGTTTTTCGGAGAAACTAATCCAGACTTTTTTCATTATTTTCTTAATCATATGATTCTTTTGCTAACCAATAGCCCATTCCACGATTGTAGGATTTTGACGGTAAGGGTGCAAGTTACTTAGAAAATGGTAAAATCTAATGTGATACGTCGCTTTGGTTATCTTCTTGCACCCGTACTACTTTTTGTTTTATCGCTTGCAACTATATATGACTACGGAATGAATTGGGATTCCCCGATTCATTTTGCCCGAGGACAGGCATATTTGCGATATATTCTATCTGGCAAGACTGACTATTCTGATTTGCCCAGTCTTTGTAAAAGTGAATATAACCTAAACTCTCGCATAGATTTGGCTACCGGTGAGGTCTGTGATAGACATAGGAAAGTTAGGGTCAGCGAATATGAAAGTCACCTTTTAGATTTTAATAGTCGGGTTGCACAGACGACCTATGGCCACCCAGCATTCAGCGATATAATGCTTGCTGTAAGTAATGGTGTCTTTTTCAAGAGCCTGGGCTTAGTTGAAGATGTTCCCGCTTACCATCTCTATAGCGTAATAACAACATTTTTACTTGTTTTAATTGTTTCAATTTGGGTAAAAAATACATTCGGTACTTTTGCGTCGGTGGTCGCTGCGTTAACTGTTTATACCTTTCCGCTTCTTTTTGCTGAGCAACACTTAAACGTTAAAGATCCCCCAATGGCTGCTTTTTTCATAACCTCTCTTTACTTTTTCTGGTTGGGGCTGACAAGAAAAAATGTGTTTTATATATTAATCTCTGCTCTTGCCGGAGGTGCTTCTTTTGGTACTAAACTTAATTTTGTATTTGCTCCTTTCATTCTATTGCCCTGGGTTATTCTTTATAGCAGCGCACAAGTAAGGCAAAAGCTATCAAAGAAAAAGTTATCATTTGGGAGACTTCTTAACTCGATTCTAACTCTATATCCTAAGAAAGTATTATTTGCGCTTCTGGCCTACCCCCTAATTGTATTTACGGTTTTCTTTTTAGCTTGGCCTGCATTGTGGAATTCTCCAATCCATCGCCTTTATGAAGTTTTGACGTATTACAAGGATATTGGTGGGTCTACGTGTAATTTTTCGTATCTCACAATTCCCTGGTTTACTAAGTGTACACAAACGATCTCTTTACGGTATTTGCTATACACGATGCCCCCTGTTTCTTTAGTCTTATTTTTTATAGGAACAATCGTTGCCATATTCAAATTCAAAGAAAAAAACTATGTAACGGTTCTTTGGCTTACTTTATTTTACTTCACAATTCTTAGGGTAACTCTTTCGATAACCAACATATATGGAGGACTCAGGCAAATTATTGAATTTATTGCCCCCATGGGAATGATAGCAGGCGTTGGGGCATTGTTTTTAAGAAATTCTTTGGCAAAAATTGTCCCGCAAAAACTTGCGTCGTTTTTAATCGTTCTGTGTTTTGTACCCATTCTTTGGGAGTTAAAAGAAATACATCCCAACCAGAACGTCTATTTTAATTCGTTTATTGGAGGCCTGAAGGGCGCTGCAGCTCGTGACTTTCCAGGATATGGCAATACTTACGGTAACGTATACCTTCAGGGTATAAAGTGGCTAAATAAGAATGCGGAGCCAAGAGCGCGAATTGCGTTAGTTACTGGAAACGCACAAAACATATCACGCCTATCTCTTCGAGAAGATATTGACTTTTCCAATGGCTCAAGAAGTGGTTATAACCAAGAAGAAGAGTACCAAATGCTGCTTATTGTTGGGCAGGATATGTTTGGGGATACTTTTAGACAGAAATATTTGGATAATTTTCTAAATGAGATATATTCAGTAAAGGTTGACGGTGTTCCAATATTAAAAATATGGAAGAATGACAAGCAACACCTTAAGGAAGGTCTGGATTTGACAGCCACACCTCAACAGTTCAAGAGAACATATTCTGTTAGGGAAGGCAAAAAAGAAGTCCTTATTTCACTTTACGAAATTAAGAAGCTTAAGGCGTTGACGTTCTCATTTCCGTCAACTGAATGCAAGGATAAATTGATAGGCGCAGCTGTTTATACCTCCAGAGACAATAATCAGTTTTTTCAAAAAGATGAAAGCGTAAACAATTTCGGAGAAAGGGAGATTGCGGGCTATGGTGCTGACTTTGTTTTTCTTTTTCCAGGAGAGGAAGCCCAATATATAAAACTTGTCGCTCCTAAAAATTATCCTTGTGAGCTTCCGGATATTAGTCTTCGCGTTCTTAGTTTCGAAAATTAAGTTACAAAATAATAATCTTAAGGCAAATAGTCTGCAAGCAGTCTTTGTGCGTTGTTCTTAGCCATATCAAGATCATTGCTTAAGTCGCTTGGGGCAGACGCCTTCAGAGAGTCAATTAAGATTTTTACATTAATTAGCCTATCTCTTCTTACTTTGCTTGCATTAAACTTTCTTCTGTCTGCTGCGGACTTGGCCAAACTGTAAGCTTTAGAAAAGTTATTACTTGCTCTATTAAGAGTTTTCTTTGCCATATCAGGCTTGTTCTCTTTAATAAGTTTTTCTGCCCCAAGTATCCTTTTTGTTCCAAGCATTACTTGGTAATCAACCTTTTCAGATTCATTAAAAGCAAATAGGCCAAGAACGTTTTCCTTAAGTATTTTTAAAGAATAAAGCTTATTGCCTTCTGTTTTTCCCGGAGAGAGGGGCCAGAAAAGAGTATATGAATCTATTGGCGTATCTGCTGAGTGAGTTGCGGATTCCTGTGCACTTGCGGGGGATACTACCGCAAAAAGAAATAGTGTGCTTATTATGAGGCTTGATAGTTTCTTCACTTGTTTGAATAGTATAGACGTGCTGTTAAATAAGTTCAAGGGGACTTTTTTCGAGTTAACACAAAAATAACAGCAATCATTATTGCCTCGCTCACAAGAGTTGCAAGCCGGAACAGAATTGCTATCAAACTTCCGAGAGCAAGTGGAACATAAAGGCTCATCAGCCCAGCGATGGAGGCCTCTCTAAGGCCTAAGCCTGATGGAGCCAAAAAAGTAAGATACCCCACAAGCCAGGACGCCGCATAAATTCCAATATATGGTATTACTCCTGCTGAGGAATTAACTCCTAAGCCTAAGCTAATAAAATAA
The DNA here is from genome assembly GCA_001816455.1 of Candidatus Blackburnbacteria bacterium RIFCSPHIGHO2_12_FULL_44_25. GTDB lineage: Bacteria > Patescibacteriota > Microgenomatia > UBA8517 > UBA10165 > 2-12-FULL-44-25. The sequence goes on along the minus strand of MHCB01000012.1, from coordinate 37,658 downwards.
AGCGAAAGTCCTGTAAGCAAGAATTGCGTAAAAACACTAATTGCTATTAATGGAAGCCACCTCTTTTGGATTTTGTTTATTTTTAGACTATCGTTTTTGAGTAATTCTCTAATTGTCTTCTCAATAAATTTCACCCTACTGCCAGTAAGTAGAATAAGCACTATGCACAAAAAAATGACAAGCGGAAAAAGACCTTTCTGTATATAAATGGGAATGTTTAAGGGAAACAATTTTAACGCAAGAAGTACAATCACGCTCGCTCCCCCTATATTGAAAAATGCCTCCAGGACGAGTGCTGTTGTTGTAAAAGTTTTACTCACGCCCTTTTGAGACAGCAAATAGACACGTCCGGCATATTGCCATATGCTTCCAGGAATAAATCGTGCGGCGTTTGAAATGGTCCAGATTTTTGAGTTGTCGAGGAAGCTGATATTTCCTCCTAACGCCTTTGTATATAAATGCCAGGAGATTGTATTCACAAATGGCCCGAGAAGGAGTGTTGCTAACAATAAAATTGTATCTTTTGTATCAAGTTTCCATTGAATGTTTTTTATTTGGTCAAAGTCCGTAAATATTTTCCAAAACAAAAAAATAAAAAGGAGAACTACTAAAATAAACGATATTGTCTTTTTAATTTTCATCTATTCTTTCTATCAAGTCTAAGCTAAGCTTTTTTGACTTCTCCCAACTGAACCTTTTTGACCATTCAACAGCACCCTTTTGAAGATTTGTGTATAATTTGTTGTTCTCAAGCAACATTGTTACCATCTTTGCGATATCTTTTGGCGTGTTTTCCTTGCAAAGTAAACCGCTTCTCCCATCGTTTACAGAATCCACGAGCCCAGGAGACTTGTAGGCAACAACGGGCGTACCCATGGCATTTGCTTCTATATTCACGAGGCCCCAACCTTCCCGAATTGAGGGGTTAATAAGAATATGTGCACGCCCTAGTAATTGAAATTTCCTCTTCTGGCTTACAAAACCAAAGAAAGTGGTGTTATTTATAACCCCTAGACGTTTGCATCCATTTTTAAGTTTTTTTATGTACAGTGGTTCACCTCTACCGACAATCCAAAAGTTGTAGTTGCCTTTTTTCTGCAGAATTCCAAAAGCTTCCAGCGCTTCTTCAATTCCTTTGTCGGTGGTAAGTGCACCCAGGAAAATTATCGTTTTCCTTTCCTCTTTCCTGGGTATATTGACAGGTTTTTCAGTTTTGATTATGCCGTGGGGCACAATTGAGATGTTTTTCTGGGGGACTCCAAAAGACATTAGATCCTGCTTGGCAGAGAGGGACCCGACTAAAAATGGAGTTTTTTTATAGAGCAAAAAAACCAACGGTTCTGTCCAGTATCCAATAAAGCCAATTATCCACCGCCAGGGCCAGGGTAAGTAATTTAAAAACCAGACCTCTCGGGCAACTTCTTGTAAAACCGCTAGTTTCGGAATTCTTGTGAAAAGAGGCGTGAAAAAAGGATACCCGTGGAATTCGTCTACGACTAGATCAAACTTTTCGTGATCGGTAAATAAATACCACCAAAAGGCTTCTAATTGAACGCCTAGAAATAAATCGCTACCACGGCGAATTATTCTGATGCCATCCAACCATTCTTCAGCCTTTGATCCCCGAGAACGGGAGGAAAAGAAGGTGACCGTATGCCCCGCCGCAATCCAGCCTTTCATATGCTCATGCATTACCTGTTCTGCGCCACCAGCCTGAGGGTGTTTGGGGTCACGCCAGGAAAGGATTAATATATTCATTACAGAAGATTAGACGGGTGCTCCCAAGTCGACTTGAGGATCTTTTATCCAGTTCGTTTTATTTTTGTCTGCATAATAGCGGAGAATTTTTAGCCGATAGAAAACTGCAAGTGTATCAATAGTCATATCGATAACTGTTCTCCAGCGTATAGCGCTCGTTTTTTTATCAAACTTTACTTCAATGGGGGCTTCGTATATTCTCCCATACCCCACGTATTTTGCAACGGCAAGCATTTCGATATCAGTCGCGTATCTCTTGACAAGAAGTCTGGGGAGTATTTTATCTACAACGTTTCTTTTAAATATTTTTATACCGCTTTGCGTATCGCGTACAAAAAGTCCGAACATAATTTTGACTAGAATGTGGTATCCAATGCTTAATACATGACGAAAAAGGGGATAGTTAACCCGAGAGGCGGGGTGACGTTTTGAGCCTACAACTATATCTGCTTTATACCACTCCATGTGCGCCATAAGCATCATAATACCTGTTGGGGAAATTTCCATACCCGCGTCTAAAAAGGAAACAAGATCGCCTTTGGTCTTGGACATACCATATCTGATCGCGTATCCTTTTCCGCGATTCTGGTCGTAGTCATATACCCGAACGTGTGAAGATTTCACCTTTCTGGCTTGCGCAGACGTGTTATCTAAGATTCCGTCAACCACACAGATGATCTCGTAATTGTAGTCTCTTAGTCCCTCCGACAACACACGGTCTATGTTTTCAAGGTCACGCTTTATGGTTCTTTCTTGCTTATACGCAGGCACAACAACAGAAAGTAACCCTTTATTTATGGTCATGATATAGGAAGTATATGGAAAGGCAAAGTACCAGTAAAGCAGCTGATACGACAGATGACTGTATAATGCTAACAAGCTCGGAGTGGAAAAACCAAATAAGTACAACCTGAAGGATTGCTGCTATGGCGAACAACCATACTGTCTTCGTTTGGCCAATAGATAGATAAAACTGAGTAAAGAGGACTGCCACACCCAAGAGTAACATATACAAACCAAACCACCACAGTAAGTATGATTCTTCAACATATTTTCCTTTTGTGAGAGTATCAGCGATAAGACTACCAAATAGTTTATATATAATCACAACAACGGAAGAAATGATTGTGATTGACGCTAAGCTTAGGTAGAAAACTTTATGGTATGGTTCTCCGTGAGAATGTTTTTTTGCGACTAAGGGAAACATTACCGTTGCTATTGGAGATGAGACAAAAAGCGCAATGGTACCAAATTTAGACAGGGCTGCATAAGATCCAGCAATATCGGGTTGGAAGAAATGCTTAACAAGGATAATGTCTGTCGAATACATTGCGGTCATGGCAATGCTTTGAACCATTACTGGTAGTGAGTATTTTAACAGAGGTACGATACTTAGCATTGTTTTTCTTGCACCTTTTAGGTTGTCTTTTAAGGAGAGCCAGACAACCCCAAGTCCAACTGCTGCTCCTATCAAAAGACCGATGACTGCACCAAAAAGTTCATAGCCTAATTTAACAAGTACTATCGTTGAAATAATTTTCACGAGCACCTCGACTATCATGCTTGTGGCAAGTTGAAAAAAACGCACAACACCTTGCAGCAGAGATCTTCCGGTGTTCGTCACAAAAGTAATAAAAACAACTGGTGCAAACAGATACACCGCACCTGGTTGTCCTATTTGTAAAAATTTGGATATTAAAGGGGCTAGTGTAAGAATTATTAGAGCCATTGCCCCTGCTACCCATATGCTCCAAAAAAAGATCGCCTTTGAATGGCCATGTGATTCTTTCTCGTCCTTTTCTGATGCAATAAATTTTACAACCGATAGCCCCAGCGATTGCTGAACAATGCCAAGATAACTAAAGATTGCGATCATTGCAGCTAAGTCTCCGTAGTGTGCCCTACTTAAGAGATTTATCGCCAGATAGTGATACAAAAGTTGACCTGCGTTGTGAACATTCGCCCCAACAAACATGATGACGCTTCCCACCAAGAGTGGGTTTGTTAACAATTTGTGCCAGTAATTTTGAATTAGGGTGATCGTTCTCATGCGACCCAATATCCTGTCACGAACATCATGGTTTTTATCCCGAGGAGTACGACAAACAGACTTATTATTGCGACTCTGGTTTTTTTCTTTGCATCTGACAGCCACAAAGAACCTATGATGAAGAATGGGAATATAACCAGAGTGTATCGTGGTAGAGAGGTGAAACTACCAGTCAACGTGGGAAGTAAAAAGGAAATTGTTGCGAATGCAAGATATGAATACCTGACCTTTCTAAAATAACCATAAACTATCAAGACACTCCCGAGAATTCCTGACAAAAATTCCATCCAAACAGTGAAATATAGAGGGCTTGTTTTCTGTACGGTAAGGAGCATTTTAAAATATCTCCAGAAAACTTGAGGGAGAAGTATAAGCTTATCGCTTACGCGACCTTGGGCAAAGAACTTCTGCTCTGTATAAAAACTTAATGGGTTACCAGTTGTTTTGTAAAGATAAAGCATGTAAAGAAGAAGGCCTAGTCCGGCCAGGGCTATTGTGAAAATTTGAGCATCTCTGATTGTTATCTTTCCGCCTTTTCTTTGCAATAACCATTCAATAAAAAGACTGGGCAGGAGTACTATGCCGAAAATTCGGGTGGCGGATGCGATGCTTGCTATCAAACTGCTGGTAAACCATTTTGCTTTTCTTGCTAGAAAAAAACTTAACAGTGTAAGAAACAAAAGTAAGGACTCGCCGTAGACGGAACCAAAAAAGAAAGAGGTAGGAAAGGTTACAAGGAGAACAAGCGCAAAGCGAGCAACTTCTCTGGGATAGTCCAGTCGAATCAGCTGCCATAGCACAATTAAACTAAGTAGAAAGAACAGGGAGCTTACCGCCTGGCCTGTAAAGACAATTCTCGATAAACCTTCGGGGCTTAATTGCTTTATTAAGAATGGGTAGCCTGGAAAAAAGGCATGGGTGAGTGTGCCGTATCCTTTTTGTGCGATTGACACATAATGTTCACCGTCAAAATTACTCCATCCCCAGAAGAGTGGGTTGGTTATGTAGTTTTCAAATCCGCCTCCAAAGAGATCCCGACTCGGGGGTTGGAGGAGAATTATACCCAGAAGAGCAAAAACTGTGATCCAAATTCTCCATGCGATAAAAAAAAGCACGATCTCGAAAAGATCGCGATTAAATCCCAAGTACTTTTTCATACACCTTTAAAGTTTTTCTGGCTGTTTTTTGCCATGAAAATCTTTTAATGTTTTCTCTCCCTCTTTTTCTAAGTGCAGTTTGTAGTTTAGTGTCTGTTAGTAGGTTTTTTAGTTTTTGCGCTAGATCATTCGGTTTGTTGCCAGCAAATAGGACGCTATTCCCTGCTATCTCTACTAATGCCTGGGTTTTGTTGGCAACTACGGGAGTTTCACAAGCCTGCGCTTCAAGTATTGGTAGTCCAAAACCTTCATACAAAGATGGTTGGCAAACTGCAGTTGCTAAATTGTATAGTTTCACTAAGTCGTCGTTTGGCACAAAACCGGGCATTGTGACCCTTTTTTCTAGTTTTAAGTTTCTGATCTGTTCAGTAATTTGCCGAGCTTCGGGTATATTTGTCTGAAAAGCTTTACCAACCATTACCACATTGGTCTTATCAAGTAGGCTTACTGCTTGGAGAAGACCCCCGATATTTTTGTTGTAATTTACATCTCCGACATAAAGTACAAAATGTTCGGGTAGATCGTAATGCTTTTTAGTTTCCAGCTCCCAGTTGCCAGCCGTCAGCTGTCGAAAGTGAGAAGCTGGGGCAAGATGTGTGACAAATATCTTTTCAGCTGGAATACTCAAGAGTCGAACTATGTCCTTTTTAGAGGTTTCGGAGTCGGTTAGAAGGGCGTTAACTTTTCTGAGTCTTTCTTTCTGTCTAAGAAATCTTATCCTGCCTCTTACTCCTGGTTTGTATTGGTTCGGATAGATCAGCGGTATAACGTCGTGAACTGTAACCACAGTTGGTATCTTTTTGTGTGGTTCTGGTAGTGTTGGGAAGAACAGATCAAAGAAAGGATGGTGGATTATATCTGCATTGGTCACATCGTCGACAAGTTGTATGTTTTTATTTTCTTTAAGAGCGGTTGTTAGTTCTTTTGTGTAGAGGCCAATACCCCTCGTAGAATGAGCTGTTTCTAGTGGTGATTTGTTTACGAATACTTTAATCATTTAGGTACCTCCAATAGGCTCTGGGGAATCTGAGGGCAGAAAAAAAAGAAAAAACAATTCCCTGAAAGCCGTCAAGAATTCCTTTGTGTCTTATTTGGGTCAACAGAAACCAGTGCAGAGGTTTAACGAGAAAATAGTTTAGAAAAGTAATCGGACTTTTTCCGGTCTTTTCTTTTTTCAGTTCCTTGGCTATTAGGTCGATGTATCTGCTATTCCTGGCGATATAGCGTGCAAACGTTGGTGAGTCTAGGTGTAAGAGATCGTTCCGCAACCAGCCGACGCGCCCCTTCACCCACATTTGTTCGTGTACGTCTTTTGCCGGAAGATTTGCTTTACCATTTCTAAAGAGGCGTATTACCCCATCAGGGTACGTTCCTCCATACTTCATGTATTTTCCCAAGAAAAAATTTCTTCTTGGAAAGAAAAAGGCTGTGTACTCTCCTTGTGTGTCTCCGATCTTTCCGTCTCTTTCTTCTATGAGGTGTTGGTGTCTTAAGAGTAGTTCTCTCCCTCTTAGGTTTTGTTGGTGAACTTCTAATTCTCCAGGCGTCATTCTCATAACTTGTGCTATTTCCTGGGCTAGTTTTATACTTACCCGTTCGTCTGCGTCAAGTTGTAACACCCATTCTCCATGGGCATGATCTATCGCATATTTTTTGTTGATGTGAAAATTCGGATAATTCTCCCTTTTGATAACCCTTGCGCCATAAGAGAGTGCGATTGGAACCGTCTTGTCGCTAGAGGAGCCATCAACAATTACGATTTCATCGGCGATGTCTTTTATTGATTCGAGACAGGGCGCGATGTTATCTTCTTCGTTGAAGGTTGCAAGAACTATGGAAAGTTTGCTTTTTTTCATCTTTAGTTGGCTACTACTTTAAAGGCGATTTTGCCGCTTGGAAAGTATATGGTATTAATTACGTTTGCTCCATCTGGTATTTCTTCAGGGGCACCTGCAATTAGGGTATTTGGGTTACTGGTTCTTGTGGCGTTCCAATTTGTTATCTCCTTGAAGGAATAGTTACTGAATTTCTCAACTGTCGAAAAACCAAATCGGTCGCGTGCCGTAAGGGTATGTTCTTTTTGGAATTTTTCAGGCGGGTGTTTCAAGTAAAAAAGGAAAATAATATAGGGTTGATCGTATCTGGTGGTTATCAAATAGTTTGAATAACGAGACTGAGTTTTTGTGTACTCCACTAACTTTTTAACACCGTATTGAGACGAATAATCATATGTTTTATTTAAATGAATATAGTACTGGTGTAGATAGCGGGAAAAGTCCCATACCACTGGAGTGAAAAGTAAAACGCAAAATGCAAAACGAGAGAGTTTGGTTTTAGTATATTTGTTTGACCATAAAACCAGATTCCACAGTCCGAATGCGCTGATTATGGTCAGGGGTATGACCATATTGTGGGCACGCAAAGCGTGGGGAGATTGAAAGGTTAGTGCTGCTGCTATCGGGGCTACCAGAAGCCACATTAACACTGGATACCAACCTTTGGGACCTTTCAGAATGGCTAGTATTCCAATCAATATGAATACCATATCAGAAAGGTACATGACTCCGAATTCTGGTATTTTATTTCTTTCTATATCATCTCCAGATATAAACAAAAAGTCGCCAGAGAAGTGTTCTGTGTAATTCTGGGCAAATGCTAGAGCGTAATTTACGACTTTATTGTGTAAAGCCTCGGCTGCGAGACCCACTGAGGACAGGTGCTCACCTCTTTGTACGTTTGTTTTGTTGACCGGACCTGGATCGGCTAGTAGCCCTACGCCCGAGGCGCGGGAAACGCCCGCCTCGCCTACCATATCCCTTGCCAGAGGAATTAGCAGTATTGTTCCGACTAGAAGGATTGTTGCCAACCTTTTCTTGTTTTTCAGTATGCTGTCGTAATATACAGATAAGCTTAGAGCAAGCAGTGGAATTACCACTCTTGCTGCGTGGTAGGTGTACATTGCTGCCACCCAGGAAAGAAGTGTGACAAGAAACCACTTGGAACTTTGTGCACTTTTCGTAAGTCCCAACACCCCAAGTGTAATAAAAAACGTGGCTGCGTTTACTTCCCAACCCCCTCTTGAGAAATGGATGTGCCAGGGAGAAATTGCTAAAAATAGAGCGGAGAGTTCTGCGAGGTACTTTTTATCAGGAAATAGGTTTTTTACCAGAAGCCACACGACAAAAATGGAAAGTACTCCTAAAGTTGCGCCGGGGAGTCTTACTGCGAGCTCGGTTAAACCGAGTACTTTGACAAAAGGTAGGGTTAGGTAGAAATAAAGACCCGGCTTGTAGTCGTTGAAAGATTGGAAATGAATAGGCCATGGGTTGCCGTGTTCGTCTCTCCCAGTTTCGAGAAGTGAGTATACATTGTAACCTATCGCTGCTTCGTCAGCGTTTAGTGCTGGAAGGTTGTTCAACTGGTTAAAGCGTAAAATGGCCCCCAGTAACACAATAGTTGTAATTAGTATTTTATTCACTGAACTTTAGTATTCTAAATGCGGTGCTTCCGTTAGGCCTTTTAACCTCTCCTACTTCCCCACCCCTATGCTCTTCTAGGATGGCTGGATATGGGGGGGTCTCCGGGTCAAATATAATTAACGTCCCTGGTTTGTGCAAATCGCTTTCCGTTGCATTTCTAAAGGAAATGTTATCTAAACGTGAAATTTTTCCTACATCCCCATAAGGATTTTCCTCGTAGTACTTCCGGGACGTAGCTTGGTATTTTTCTGGGTCATATTTTTTATAAAAAAGAAAAAACATGTAGGGTTGATTGTAGCTTTGCTGAAAAATAACTTCGTCGTAGTTTTTTTTATTGATTGCTCCTATCACCTCTTTGTACCCGTAAAGCCATGCTTGTGCGTTTCTTTTGGGATAGTGAACAAAGTAATTGTCGAGATAGTACCAGTAGTTGAGAATGAAAATACAACAGAGCGCGGCGCTTATTGGAAATGCTACCTTCTTTTTCTGTTTTTGTAAAAATTCAGTTATGCCCCATACACCTAAACCGGTTAGCACTGCAAGAGGAATTACCAGGTTGAAACTTCGGACGGCATGAACTGAATCACGAGATAGGGCAGCGGGAAGCGGTGCAAGAATCAGCCAAAGTAAAATGAAGCTTATTGCTTTTGTGTCTTTTTGGCGCACGAGAATAAATGTTCCCAATAACAGTAAAGGCAGTTGTATCAGTAGAAGCATTCCTGTCTCCGGTGCTTGATGGCGAGGGTTTGACCAATCGCCCTCGAAAAATAGGAAACGACCGGAATAGTGATTAACCCATCTACCGGTAAGACCACGAACAAAGGAAAGCGTTTCTGTGTGATAAAGTTTGTATTGCCACGAGTTACGACTTACTCCCTCTTGGGACAAAATACGATCTATGCTCTCAGGGGGTCTTTCGTAAGAAAACAGACTGTAAACACTTAAACGGCCGGCTTTCCCGTCGATGAGACTTAGGAGTATGGGGAGTGTAAGAATGATACCCATCAGGATGGTGGTTGTTGCTAACTTACGGTTTATTTCCAGTAGAGGTTTTCTGTATGTGTATGTAAGGATTCCGAGGACGATTAATGAAGCGAGCTTCGCCCCTTGATATGTCCACAACGTTAGTGCGAAAAGGATCGCTCCTGGAAGAAGATACTTCTTTTTACCGCTGATAGACTTAACAAAACATAGCGTGCCTCCCAGAAGTATTGTTAGGCTGAGGTTTGCCTCCCACGCTCCTCTGGAAAAATGAATATGCCAAGGAGTGAGCGCAAGACAAAGGCTTATTAAAAATGCTATTTTTTCATTTTTAAATAGCTCTTTTGCTAGGAGATAGAGTAGAAATACCGCCACTATTCCAGCAATTGCGCTTGGGAGTCTTACCGACAACTCGCTCAAGCCGAGGGTCGCAATAAACGGTACGGTTGAATAGATATAGAGTCCTGGTTTCCAATCCCCGAAGGACTTGAAAACAATAGGAAGAAACTCGCCGTGTTCATCGCGGCCGGTTTTGAGAATAGAATAAGCATTGTACCCGATAGCTGCTTCATCACTATAAAGATGGGGCGGGTTCGTATCAAGGTTCCACAAGCGAAGTATCGCTGCGATTGTCAGGATTACTACTAGGACGAGTTTGTTTTTAACTATCATATTTTTTCCAATATCTCAAAGGCCGGACTACCATCCAGAAAATTTATGGTCTTCAGTTTACTCCAGTCCGGAGGGTAATTACCGGGACTTGTTACCAAAAGGGTTCTTTTGGGGTTTACTGGCACTTCACTTCCGCTTTCTAATTTCCAGATTTTGTTTGTTTCGTGGGGAATATCCCAATCGTTTACAAAATAAAACTTGTCAAACCGATCGACCCAATACCAATCTGATTGCTTGAATCGGACCAAATTGGAGTCACTTCTATATTTTTCCGGATCCCAAGGCCAGTGGAATAACAGAAACTCATGTGGTTCTCCATATTTTTTTGTGACAATTATTTGGTCGTAGTTATTGTAGTTTTGTTTTATATAGTCAACCGTTTCTTTATATCCATATTGCCAAGACCAGGAATAATCATTTTTATACTCGGTGAAGTATTTATAAAAATACACTCCAGTAAGTACGGACAGTAAAAACAAATATGAAATTATTGCAATAGACTTGAGAGACTTGTTTTTTCGTTTAAGAGTGCTTTTAATTGCTTCTAACCCGACTGCGGCCAGGATCATGGGCAGCGGGAGAAGAGTTATTGCGCGTAAAACGTGTGGTGCCTCACGGGTGATACTTGAAGCGATTGGCCCTAGAATTAGCCATGAGAATAAGAATAAACTATTTTTTGATTTCTGTTTCACCAGATAAATCAAACCTATTAGTATAAAGATTGAATTAATTACATATACAAGACCGTGCTTGGGCATACTAAATTGATACTGCGAGCCCCCTTCAATAAAGAGAAAATTCGGAGAAAAATGGGTGGCCCAATTTTTTATGAAGTTAAAACTAAAATAAGCTGGTCGGTTGTAAAAAAGCTTTGTTACCTGGGAGGGAAAGTTTGAGTTGTTTCTTAAATGTTCAATTGTCCCAATTGCCCCTGAGTCCAGAATTGCTACTTTTTCGTACCTTGCTTGACCTGTTGGATGCAGTAGTTGCCAAAACATTGGGGTAAAAAAGACAACCGCAGTTATTATGCCTGCCAGTAGAGAAAGTTTAGTGCTTTGTTTTTTTAATGGTGCAAAAATTTCCTTTCCGTAGATTACAAGCAGTGTCAGTAGCATTAAGGGTGTAAATATACGATAGGAGTTATATGTCCAAACAGATAAACCAAAAAAGAAAATAGACAGAGGGAAAAGAGGTTGTTTTTCTCGTGATTTAAAGAAGAAGTAAAGACCCGAGATGAAAAAAGTTAAACCAAGGTTTGCTTCAAGAGCAATTCGAGATAAAAAGATAGTCCAGGGCTCGACTGCAACCAGAAGAGCAGCTATTGTTGCAGTGTTTTTGTTGAAAAGTTTTTGAACAAGAAGATATGTAAATAAGACAGTGAGTATTCCTCCAAGGGCGGACGGAAACCGGACGGCAAAGGGTGTTATTCCTAACAGTATTTCGGATAGTGAGGTCGTATATATATATCCGGGGAGTTTATAGTCTCCGTAAGCACGAAAAATGTTAGGTAAAAAAAATCCCCACTCGTCTTTTCCTGTTTTGAGTATGGAGTAGGCGTTAAACCCGAGGGAAACCTCATCCCAGTTCAAAGAAGGAGGAGTAAGCGAGAGGCTGTAGAAACGCAGGAGGGCGGCGGTTAAGAAAACCAAGCATATTAATTTGTTCTGTTTAACTATGTTAAGAATCTTCATTTTATTGAAGTTTGGGTTGTAGACGGGTCAACCACATAGATCGCTGGGGAGTTATCGGGGAGGTCTATTTTTTTGATTATATTGGCGTCTCTAGGGAGTTCTCCAGGTTTCCCGATAAGTAGAGTGTGTTTTTGGTTTTTGTCGTCTGAAAAACTAATGTTTTGGAATAAGTATTTTCCCAGGGAATATGTCCCTAGCTGGTCTAGGAAGGAGAGTTTTTCTTTCTCGTAACGCAGCCAGTCCACAGAAGCGGTTTGATAATCCTTGGGGTTCCATTGTTTATAAAACGCAACATAAATATGGGGTTCGGACAGCGAACGGCTTACTAAAATAGTTGAATATCTATCCTCCTGGCTGCTTGCAAACTTTATTGCCTCTCGTCTTCCATAAAGCATACTTGACGCGGCGTGCTTCGGGGCATGGAATATGTAGTCTTCTAAGAAAAAGGTTAGTGACAACAAAGATAGTGTAATAACGAGGGGTAACAAAAACTTTTTTGTTTTCTTCTTCCAATCGCCAATGAGCTCCATCAGGAGTATCGCACCATATGCCGAGAAAATTTGGAGAGCCGGCATCATAACGGCAATTCTGTTGCCGGCATGGCCAGGGCCTTTGGTTAGGCTTCCCGGAATAGGGCTTAGAAGAATCCACAGAAAAATGAATAATAATCCCTTTGTCGCTCTCCCACGAGCTACATATAGCGCACTAATTAGTACGAATAGCGATTCAATAAGATAAAGAACGCCGCGCCCGGGTATCATGCCGTATGTCCACTCTCCTGCGCCTTGGGTAAAAAGAAATTGGGGAGATAAATAGGAGGAATAGTTGGCTAGGAAAGTTTTTACAACATACATCAGTTTGTTAGAAAACAACCGGGCAAAGAAGTCTGGTAACCCCGCAAGAACCGCCTCATAGCGCCTATCGGCGACTGATGCCCACTTGTCTGTAGGATTAAAAATTGCAATATCGGCTCCTCTTGCTCCTGCTCCGAAAAACATTGTGTATGCTGCGACAACGAAAAATATACTGAAAATAATCACTGCTGATTTGTGTTTCCATATAGTTTGTCTTGTGGGCCCATATTTTCCGTAGACTAACAACAAGACAATAAGCGGTGTTATCAATCTTGCAGAGTGGTATGTAAAGAGATTTAACCCAAAACAAAAAGCCGAGACGACAAGCCACCACGGATTATTTTTTCCTTTTAGAAATGCCCATACGCCAAAAGGCAGAAAGAAGGTTGTAAGGTTTGCTTCAAAAGCTCCTCTGGAGAGGGCGATATGCCATGGGGAAATGGCTAGCAAAAGAGCAGCTAAAAAAGATAGTTTTTTGTTTTTAAATAGCTCCTGCGAGAGGAGATATGTTGCCAATACGGCCAATGTTCCGAAAATGGCATTTGGGAGGCGAGTTGCTAATTCATTTAGACCAAAAATTGCAATCGAGGGGATCGTAAGGTAGGCGTAGAGGGGGAGCTTAAAATCGCCAAATGATCTTAAGGTTAAAGGTAGAGTTTCACCCCATTGGTCCCTGCCGGTCTTTAAAAGAGAGTAGGCATCGTAGCCAAAGGATGCTTCGTCGGGCGTAAAGCCAGTTGGGTAAGAAGAGAGAGCAACTGCGCGGAGTAGAAAGGCTAAAACTATCAGAAGTATAATCGCCGGTTTAGGCATATATTGATTTTAGCAAGAAGCATACCGGAAGGCTAATTGGAGTAGATGAAGAACCTGGAGGTGCCGTCTGGTTCGATTATATTCTCGATTTTTTTAAAGGGGCCTAGGGTTTGTTTGTTTCCATCAACGTTGTCGAAATGAAAAACTAGTAGGCTTTTTACGGGCATGGAGTTTGGTTCTATGGAGCGGAGGTCGGCATAAACTGTTTTTTGTAAAAGTTCGGGTCGATTGTATTTGAGTAGGTAGAATTGCCAATATTTTTCTACAAACCCAACCCTGTGGTCCAGGTATATTTTTTCTCTGCCGTCTGAATTGTTTATTGCGGCTTCAAGCGCACCCGGAATGTTGTAGTTGAACCATTGGTAGGAACGGATTCTATATCCTTTCATGTAGTCATACCAAAAGAAACCAAATTGAAAAGGGATTAACAGAAGCAAGAGGTAGGTTAAATTCTTTTGCCTTAGCATTAGCTTTTGTATTCCTAATGTGGCGAGCAGGACCGCAAACGGAAGCATAAAAAGAGCACGAGAAATCCTAAAGTGGTCTCCTGCGATTGTTGCTGCCAAAGGAGAAGTAAAAAAGCAGAAGATAAGAAGTTTGTTGAATACCGACTGGCCTTTCCAGGCTAGCAAAAGTCCTATGGGCAGAAATACTACTAAAGGCAGGAGAAACACTCCAGACATGCGGGTTGAATGGATGAGGCTTTGGTCTCCTTTGAGAAATAGAAAAACAGGATTAAAGAAGTTTACAAATACATCTATTCTGTGCAGTAGGTTGTTCGGAGAAATAAGGGTTAAGAATCCGAGTGCCGGGTGGAGCTTTGTGTCGTAAATTCCAGTATATTTAACCTGATCAACAAGCGTGTCAGGATATTTTTGCAGCCACCAAACCAGAGGGAGAATGGGTAGGACGAAGGCAGTGACCAGGTAGAAAATGAGGACTGGTTTCTTTTTTAATTTGTTTCGCACTACAAATAAGGTGCTCAAGAAATAGAGAGGCATCATAATCTTTGTGGCGTGGTAACTGTGAATTCCGATTCCCAACAGTAGAACGCCCAGTAGAAGAAACCAGGTTTTGTTTTTCTTTAAGAAAACTTTAAGACAAATCAGCCAGCTCAGAATAAATGGGATAGGATAGAGGTTATCTAAAAGAATTCGGGAATGCATAAAGTAAACGGGGGTTGTCAGGAGGAGTACGCATGTTAAAAAAGCCCATTGCCAACTTTTAAAAACCAGTTTTCCCAGAAACCACATTAATGAAATTCCGACAACTCCGATAAAGACACTTGGCAGGCGAATAATTGATTCCGATAATGGTAGAAATTTAAGGATTAGTGCAGTCAGGTAGACGATAATTGGGGTTGCCCACATTACTCCGAGGTGCCAAAAATACAGAGGCATAAATCGTCCGTTCTCATCGAATCCGGTTTTGGCTAAGGAATAAGCGTTTAATGAAAAGCCAAGTTCGTCCTGGTTTAGATGTATGGGGGTTCTATTAAGGAAGGTGCCGTACAAAAGAACGGAAACCACCAGAAGCAGCAAAAGAGCGAGCCTGCTCATTTTTCTTTGAAATTGGTTTTAAAAAACCTTTTGTAAACTAGTAGGTAAATGAAGAAACTTACGAACCCTAGAATACGTGGCATTATTCTGTCGTAGGCAGACATTATTTTTACCAAAACTTCTATTCTCGGAAACCACCAGAAATTGTAAAGATTTAATAAGCTTATACCCGATACTGCCCAGTAAAGAGGTGACAGTACGGGATAAAGAACAGCTAGGATTGTAAAGTACGGAAACAGTGGATATAGGTATCTTTCGTGCATGTTTGTTTGAAGCATAAACGAAGAGAAAGCGACTATGCTCAGGCACCAAACAACAGATTTTATATCTTGCTTTTTAAAAACTAGAATTAGGGCCGGGAGATAAGAGAGAGCGAACAGGAGATTCCCCCACAGTTTGTAAGGTAGAGGCCCTAGCATTGCGGTGTGTGGCCTTTCGTGAATCCCCGTGATACCTGCCCAGATATTAAAAGCGTTGGCGGTTATTACTTGTAGCTGTTGGGTTAATACTTTGTCTTTGTACATATAGAACAACCAGACAAAGGGATTTCTATTTGTGGAGAACGGTAGTGTAAGTAGTGTGAATATAACCAGAACTAAGGCAATTCCTATTGCCCATTTTTTGGGACTGTATTTTTGACGAAATGCTACTACTAGGAGTATTGGTAAGAAGATTACTAAAGAAAGTTTTATGTAGAGCGAAGCAGCAAAAACGATAAGTGCGAGAGTAAGTCTTTTTTTGAAAAGAAACCAAAAAGAAAGGAGTGCAAGGAAATTTACAAGACTGTCTGTTTGTCCCCATATTACTGAATTGTAAAAAACAACCGGATTAATAAGAAAGAATACTGCCCCCCAAACGGCGCCTTTACCGAGTTTTAATTCCTTTAAAATTAGGTACACAAGGTAGGCTATTCCTAAATCGGCCAAAATATAGGGAAGTTTTAGCAGTGTTTGGTAGAGATTTGTTTCGAAGAACAACATTATGTTTGAAGGAAAAGGAGGGATGTTTACATTTAAAAACCAGAAGAAGGAAAAGACTGCTTCAAAGAGTTTTCTAATTCCGGCAAATATATAAATAGTCCCTGGCGGTTGGTTGGGCCAGGTAAAACTCCAGACATTGGCTTTATAGAAAAATCCTGGACCGTATTGCCAGAATCTTATTCCCCAATCGACGTGGTTATTTAGATCAGGGTGCCATGTAATAAAAGACAGGGCAAAACGAAAAACGAAAAATGATAAAAGTATTTTATTTATTGACTTCATCTCATTCAAAGACCTTGTTTGTCGACTTTCGTCAACAAATAGTAGGCCGGTTCGCCTGATGGAAACGGTGATGACTTCACCAGTTTAAGATCCCCGGGTAGTCGTTCTGGCTCGAGTATAAGATTAACATTTACCTCCTTTGCTGTTGCCAAATATAGTGTCCTGTCAGGCAACACATTTGCCAGACTATATAAATCTACCCCGGGAGAGCCAAAGTAATACTTGTCGAGCTTTGAGATTTGGCCAAAGTTTGGAATCGTTTCTACCGGTAACCATTTGCCGTCTTCTCTATATTGATAGTTTTGATGGAAAACTTTTGGATCAAATTGAGACCAGCCTAAGAAAAATATATAAGCTGGTTCCCCAGCCATTGAAATTATAACTCTGTCGTATTTTCCAGACTCGGACACTGCTGTTTTTATAGCATCTTCATACCCTGCGTGCCACCAACGTTCTGAATCCCACGGGTAATGTACCCAAAAAAGGTGTTGGTAAAATACAAAAGAGAGCAGAATAACCCCTCCAAGAGAAACAAGAAATAGTTTTTGCCATCTTTTGTTTAACCATTCGTGAGCTTGATAAATTCCCAGGCTGGTTAAGAAAATAAGAGGGGGTAACAGGAAAAACAGCCTTGTGGCATGATGACCCCCGTCTCTGGTTAGAGCGGCTGGAAGGGATGCAGAGAGTGTCCAAACACAGAGAAAGATCTTTACTTTTTTATCTAACTTAGAATAGATCAAAGATGCTACCCCAAGAAGCAAAAAGAAAAATTCGAATTTGTACATTTGACCCATGCCCGAGGGAGAGTGGCGGGGATTCAGATCGCCTTCGATGAATAAAAATTTAGCAGAGTAGGGTTCAAGATAGTTTCTAAAAACAAACGAAAATGGCCAGGTAATTTTGTTGTGGAATGCGCGATCTAGAACAGTTGGCTGTATGCCAATTTGGGCCTCCGGGGTTCTCATTTTTGCGTCCCTGAGCCTTGCGAAACCTATTTCCGGAACCATTGTTGGATCCGAGAAAACCGAAATGTAATTAAACCTTGCCGCCCCACCTCCAAATATCGTGCTGTAGGTGATGGGTAGGACTACCACAGCAAAAGCAGCACAAGCCCACAATAGGTATTTTTTCGATACTTTGAACAGGTCCTTTCTCCAAATGAGAAATAGTGTTACTAAGGTTAAGGGTAAGAAGAGTTTTGCGGTACTGTAAACCCAAGGTGTGAACGCCAGACAAATAGCAGAAAACACCAGATACTTTCCTGTTTTTAATCCGCGGAAGAAAAAGTATAAGCCAGCAAGATAAAGCGCAAGCATTTGGGTTACTTCAAACCCTGCCCGAGAGTACTGTATATGCCAGGGAGATATGGTGAGCAGGAAACTTGCCAAAGTTGCCAGCTTCTCGTTCCCTGTCATTAATTTGACAAGAAGATATAACAACCACACTCCGAGTATTCCAAACATTGCTGCTGGCAAACGAACGCCCCACGGAGAGATTCCAAACATCGCGACAGTTGGGACTGCGGAGTAAAGGTAGAGTGGTGTTCTCCATTCGGCCAGAGACTGAAAATGCAAAGGGAGGAAATTACCGGAATAATCTCTACCGGTTTTCAAAACGGAGTAGGCGTGATAACCAACATCAAGTTCGTCTCCGAAAAGCGAAACCGGAACCACGTCTAGTTTCCATAATCGAAGTATGGCTGCTAACGTTATTACGAGTATGATTAGGTTTTTGAAAAGAGTCTTTGCCATTTTTGCGCAGACCAGAGAACAGAATTGATCAAGTAGTGGTTTAGTTTGCCGTGATAAATTTTACTTGAAGGAACCAAGCGTCTCCATTGATCTTTTTGGTCGGCAAGAGATTTACCACTAACCCCATGATAGTGGATAATTTCCGCGTTGGGTAGATAGTAGATCTTTAGGCCGGCTTTTCTTATCCGCTTGCAGTAGTCTAGGTCTTCAAAGTACATGAAGAACTTTTCATTAAGAAGACCAACCCTTTTAAAGCCTTTTGGAGTTATTAAAAAAGCGGCCATGACGAGGGCCTCGACTTGGGTTGGAGTTTTTCCTTGGGGGATATATTTGGAGAAGGAGTTTTTAACTCCAAACCAGTATTCTTTGATTGCACCGATTAGAGTAGGAAGATGGAAAACGGAGGGTTGGGTAGAACCATCAGGATTTACTAGTCTTGCCCCAATCACACCAGCATCTGGATTGGTTTGAGCAAATTCTAACAGCGTGTTTATCGCTTCGGGTCTAACTTCGGTGTCTGGATTGAGAAGTAAGACATGCTTAGATTTTGCTTTTTTAATGCCTTGGTTAACGGCTTTAGCAAAGCCAACGTTTTGACTGTTTTGTATAAATTTCAGGCTTCTTTTTTCTTTTAAAGAAGTGAAAGAGTTATCGGTTGAGGCATTATCTATTGCTATGATTTCACTTTTGGGAGTGCTTAGGTTATTTGTTGTTTTGTAGATAGAATCTAAACACTTGGTAAGGATATTTCCGGTGTTGTAGTTAACAATAACTATGGATATATCACATTTTGAAAGAGTTGATGATTTCTTCATTGGCAAGAATTATCTCCTTTCTTTCTCTTATACGCCGTACAATGATCTTGGGGGTTTTTAGGAGAGCTAAAAAGATCACAATTGTGTACCCTGGATGTTTAAGACGCCATAGTAGCCCGGGTAGATGTTTTGTTAACAAAAACCAAGTATCCAGGTGTTTCCATTGGAATAAAAGTTGATTTCTTTCTTTTATATAGTTTAAGTATCTTAACGAGAAGTTGTTGCTGTTGATTGTTGATTCGTGTTTATGTTCGACTTGGGCTTTTGGTTCCCATAGAAGATTCCACCCTCTTTTTTGGGCACGAAAGGAGAGGTCAACATCTTCCCAATAAAAAGGACTAAACATTGTGTCCATGCCGCCGAGTGTTTTCCACATAGATCGCCTGAAGGCACCACTTCCACCACTGATCCAGAAGGTTTTGTGGGATTTGTCTGTTACCTTGCCGGGTCTGTGCCCCAAGAACCCGTGTTCGATTTTCGGTACCGCATAAGAATACCTTTTTTCGTTTAAAGAGACACCGAATATGTCGGGTTTTTTGAAATGTCTAAGAACTGGAGATAGGATTTTGTTCTTTGGAATGACGTCGGAGTTGAGGAGGAAAACAATATCGGCATTCGTACTTTCCACGCCATCATTCACGGTTTTTGCGAAGCCTTGGTTTTTGTTGTGTCGCACAATATTGACGGTGGGGAACTTAGATTTTAAAAATTCTACACTGCCATCAGTTGATCCATCGTCAACCACTACCACCTCGTCGAAACCAACCTTAA
Organism: Candidatus Blackburnbacteria bacterium RIFCSPHIGHO2_12_FULL_44_25; assembly: GCA_001816455.1. GTDB lineage: Bacteria > Patescibacteriota > Microgenomatia > UBA8517 > UBA10165 > 2-12-FULL-44-25. The sequence goes on along the minus strand of MHCB01000012.1, from coordinate 18,045 downwards.
GAACTTCCGGAAGATTTTTTTTTAGGAGTTCTCTACCCTGCCAATTGGGAATTATCGCTGCTGTTTTCATTTTTATCTCCGTCGTTGAACGAGAAAGTGCGTTCCTGGTTTTTCTCCAAACTGTTTCTCTTCTATTACTTTACCGTATTGCTCTTGCTCCTTTAGGAAACCATCTATAAATGCTTGTCTTACTCCGCGGGACGGTTCAACTATTGCAAACATTGTATAGTCTTGGACCTGAGATCGCCAAGGAGTAAGGTTGCCCGGGTATCCTGGAGCCGCTTCGCCTGCCCAGTATGGAAGGTATCCGTATTTACTTTTACCATACCACTCGAAGAGATAGGACCAAGTTGTGTTGATTTTTAAAGGCATGGTACTTGCTGCAACTACAATTGGTTTTCCGTTTGAGGTTTTGTAGATGTATTCGAGAATTGCTTTCTCTTCCTTCAGAAGCATGCCTTCTTGAACATATATGTCGTTTATCGGACCAACAGAATTTTTTTGTATAAGTTTCCAGCTACTTAGACTTATTCCGATTAATATGAGTGTTATTACTAGTTTGTTTTTAAGGAGGTTAACCATTAGAAATGAAGTGAGGAGTAAAATTCCTGCTGATATTCCAATGTTTGAGTAGTAAAGATTGTGTCCCCCAAGAAAGATCAAAAGAGCGCTTGAGAAAACCCAGAGCAGAAGGACTGCCAGCACGGGACGAGGTTTCTTGCGCTTTACCCATAAGAATACGGAAGCTATGACCAGAATGGCAATTAAAAGTCTGGGGCCATGTCCATCAATTGAGAAGATGTTGTGGCCGAAGTGTATTTCCAGCCTGTCTAAATAATTACTCCAGAGTTTTGCAAAATTCTTTGCGGCTCCTTCGCCTTGGGCGATATTTAAGAGTATTCGAAAGCTTCGAGCGCCATATTTAATGTCCGCAAGGATGAACGAAGAAAACGAAAGGACGCCTGTTAGAACTAACAGTAGTGTCCGTTTGAGATTGAATGTCTTAAAGTTTTTGATGAAGATCATGGATAGAACAAGAGAAATAATTGATAAATAAACCAAGAAGAATTGGAACTGTATCGACAACCCAAGTCCGATAACCGCAAGCAAGAGTCCCCACCACTTTCTTTCTAGACCAAAGTATAAAAAGCCTAGATAAAACAACATTATGGAAACTACCGCAGGAGCTGGGTTTCCAAAGTAAAGTGAGTATTGCGTCTGTTCATAAGACACCGCGTAAAGAAAGGCTGCTATGAGCCCGACTTTCTTCCCGCTAATTTTTTTGCCGATTAAAAAGATTAGAAAAACACCGGTTGAGTTGATTACAGATAGCAGAAAGGCTGGAATCGTTGGGTTACCGCCTCCCACAATATAAGCAGGGCCTATTAGATACCAGTAAAAGGGGCCATGATATAGCCCCTCTAGAGACGTTGATGGGCCAATAATTTTTAGGTCTCCTTTTTTATATATTACCTGGGACTCGTAAGCGTCTCGGGCTTGGTCGTAGCCAAAGTAGGTGTTTTGGGGAAACCACCATAAACGTAAGGCTAGGGCTATTAAGAAAATGGTGGTTAGGAAGAATTTTGTTGTTCTCATTTCTTAACCACCTTGACTGCTTGAAGCATTCCGAGCAGAAAGCGCCTTGTTTCTTTTGTTCTAAAGTTGGCTTTTCCAAGGGTTGTCATTATAGCTTCGGCAGAAAGATCTTGTATGTGGGTATTCTTCCATATCTTTCCGGGACCCATAAGCCAAAAAAACCACCCGATCCGGAAAAGTATGTTTTCGTTCGGTACTAAAATTACAGCGTATCCGTCGTCTTTAAGTACTCGGTGTATTTCCGATGCTACCTGGGTCGGATCCTCGACGTGCTCAAGAGTTTCGAGACAAAACACAGCATCAAAAGTTCTTGTAGGGAAGGGTAGCGCGTGGGCATCAGCTACACGAAAGGACACTATCTTACTTCTGGCAAAACGGCGTTTTGCGTACGAAATGGAGGCCGCCAGAACATCTATGCCAACGACTTTGGTGGCTTTCGATTTTTCAATTATTACTTTCGTGAAAGTTCCGTCTGCTGAACCAATGTCTAGAATTTTTCCGCCTGCCGGTTCAATCATTTCTCCAATCTCCTTAAATCGCGTAGTATGCCAAAATCTGTGGAGAAAACTTTCTTTTATTGATCTTGCATAATGGTTGGGGGGGACTTGTTTATGAAGTTCGGCTGCTTTTTGTTGACGGTTTAATTTGTTCGAGTTTTGCATTACAGAATTAGTTTTCTGTTTTTTTCTCTAAGTAAGAAAACAGACAGCCCTCCTAGTAGCAGTGCCGAAATGATACCAATTTTGATCCCATTAAAGAAAGAGCTTGATTCATACGTCATCCTAATAGTATGTTCACCTTTGGGAATCGGAATGGCTCTGAATGCGAAATTTGCTCTAAGAATTGAATTTCTTTCTCCATCGATCACGGCTTTCCAACCGGGGTAATATGTGTCTGAAATAAACAAAAGCCCGTCTTGTTCTGTTTCTACTATTAGAACGCTCTCGTTCTCTGTGTTTTTTGTGTAACTGACGGCACCAACTTTGTTGGAAGGTTGTGGTTTTGTTGTTATTGACGAGTCGTCTGCTAGTACGATTTTTTTATCTATGGGGAAAGTGGGGTCCATGAATACATCCAATGCCTCCGGCCCGTCCACCTTTACCCAATTGTAGACCATGAAAGCACGTGGCAATACGTTTGTGTTTTTCAAGACCGCAACGGAGCCATCTTCAAAGACTGGTGTCAGTTTGTCCGAGGTGAAAGCACTAGGTATTTCGCCAGTTGGGCTTGGCTCATTTTTTTTGTTTCTTTTTATTACGAGATTATATTTAACGTTAACTAAATCTAAAACTCTTGTTGTTTCGTCTCCAATTGTTCCATATCGCCCAACTGGGCTTGTTCCACTTCTACCGCTTGTTACAGCCGCAATAAATTGAGAGATCTCCAACGGGTAAACTGCGTCATATCCTTCGAGGGTTTCGATTTTATAAGGCATTCGCATATTTATGGGGATTACTCTGGAACCCGTAGTTCTGAATGGTTTTTCTTGGTTTTTTAGAAATTCCAGAACTGGTGTGTTGGGGAAAATGATATTGCGTGGACTGAATGGGGTAAATTTCCACCCAGGCTTAAAAAGTTCCGCACAGGTTATCAAAAGTAATATTGGAAGCAGGTGTTTTTTGGCTGGCCTGTATTTGTTTGCGATTGTAATCAGTGGGAAAGAAAGCAGCAAGATGAGCGTTGGATAGGCAAGGTTTCTGAGCCCTGTTCTGTACTGGCTTTTTTCTTGAGTGAGGATATTGAAACTGTCAGGGGCTTCCGGAAGGTTAAATGGTCCGTGAACATAGAGAAAGGCAGAAACCGTAAGGAAAAATAAGAGTAGGACGGTCGGTAGTAAAAACGTTTTCAGAGGACTGATTTTTTTGGCGATAAGGGTGTTTGCTCCAAATCCCGCAAGGATGGCTATACCTAGATTAAAGAGTACGAGAGCTCGATGGGCCGAGGCAGCCTGAAGTCCAAAAACTCCGGTCTTCCAAAAAAAGATGGAAACAGGTGTGGGGAAGGATAAAATCAAAGAAATACACAAAAGGACGATTGCAAACCTTTTATTCTTGTTCTTTGAATGCAAAATTCCCGCACACGCAAGTGTTGCAGCAACGACACCAACGAATCCTGTGTTTGATGTATAGTCTTGGGGTCCCCAATAGTTTTGAGTAGCGTGGTTGCCAAAGAAGTCTGGAGCAAGAAATGTTATTGTTTTAATCCACGGTAGAAAGGCCCATTCGTATGGATGTGGTTCTACCTCTCGTTGTGAAAGAGATAGAAGTTCGGCTCCGGGGAGTATCTGAGGAGCCGCCAGCCCAAGTCCGAAGAGGCCAGCTACTCCCAACATGACAGCTTTTATAAGATACTTCTTGCTTTTTTCGAATCGCCATAAAAAAAGCAAGATTATGCTAAGTGCCGTATAGAGAACCACCTGGGGATAACCCGAGTAAATTTGGATAGCGAGGACCGTAGGAAACAGAATTAGGTTTGAGATTTTGCCACTTTGGAGCCATTTATCTTCCAGGAGTAAGAGCAGTGGAATAAAAGCTGCGGCAAGCGCATGGCCATTCCACTGAGACCAGACCATATTGAAACCAGAAAACGCAAATATAGTGGCTCCGATTACTGCTGGTAGTTTTTTTATTTTCCAATGGACAAGCAAAAGATAGGTAAATGTTCCAGCAAGAAGATGTTGGAGCATTATCTGTACACTCCAAGCAGTTAGACGGTCAAACAACCAATAAACAAAATTGGTTGGAGAAAATGGGGCGGATTGAAAGTTTGCAAGAAGTGGGGTGCCTCCTAAGATATATGGGTTCCATAATGGCCATTCGCCGTTTTTCAAGAGGTCTATTGCCAACATTTGCATGGGGTAAATGAAAGAAACAACATCTGTTGTTATCGGATTCTTGACTGGGACTCCCACCGGAAAACCCCATTTATAATCTAGCCATGGATAGTAAGCACCGACTACAAAATCTCCAGGGAGAGGAATTTTATTTTCGAGAAAGACAGGGTAAAAGAAGACTGTGACAATAGACGCCAGCAAGATAAATGGCCAGGTTTTATTTAAAAATCTCACCAATGCTCTTCTCAAATGCGTTGACAGAAAATCTTTTTGAATCTTTTTCAGCAGTGATTGCAATTTCTTTCCTCCTCCTTTCATTTCTTATCAAATCTAAGGTTATTTGTTCAAGTTGTTGGGTATCGGTCCATAAAAAGCCGTTTTTACCTTCTCTTATTGTTTCTTTGTGCCCCCCTTTGTTAACAACGATTGGTACACATTTTGCTGATTGAGCCTCGACAACGGTCATTCCAAAATGTTCTACTTGGTGGGGTTCTTTTCCCTCGTCGACACCAAAGCCTGAGGCAGACCAAAAGATTTTTGATTTTGCATAGAATTCACGAACTCCACTCAATGGCAAATTTTCCAGGATGCTAATTGGATACCCGCGTGAGTTCTCCTTTAGGTACTCGACAAACTCGCGGCCGCCAACTTCGCTCCCCCCTATTAGGACCAGGCGCCAGTTTTTTAACCCAGAACCACACATTTTTTTGAAACTTTCTATTAGAATGTCTTGTCTTTTATGTTGTTGAAGTTGAGAATACCGTCCAACAAAGAGAATTATATTTTCTTTTCTGCCGCTCTTAAAAAGATTGATGTTTACCGGAGGATAGGCAACCAATGAATTTACTCCATATTCCTTGTCTACAAACTGCTTTGTGAAACGAGAGTTGCAGATAAAGGCGTTTATTTTTGTTTTCTTTAATCGGTTAAATAACGATCGACCGTCGACGTTTGTAAAAGGAGTCTGGAAGTGAACGATGTTCTTTTTGCCCAGAAGGAGAGGGATACTTCCGTCGGATAGCCAGAAAACTAGGTCATACCCTAAGCCGTGGTTTAATTCTTCTGTAAAATTTACTTTTGACAGGTCTATCCCGAGGCGAGTATCTAACCAGTCGTCTATTTTTTTATCCTTCCACCAGACATCGACGTTGTATCCACTTTTCAGTAGAATACTGGATGCAGTTAGCATGTACCTTTCTCCCCCTCCGGCTGTGTCTAAGTATGGGTCGTAGATTAATGCTTTCATTTTTTAGGTGTCTGGGTTTTTTGCATCTCCCAAAGTTTGGCGTAGGTGACAAACCGACTGTAACCCTGGTAAACGCAGTAAATAATCCCTTCGGGTCCATCTAATACTCCCAGTTTTGTAACTAGCCTGTGCCATATTTCTTGTAGAATCACCCGCATAAACCTCCACCAAGTCACGGGAGGGTGGCCGGCATCAAACAGAAGTTTGGCTTCAAAGGTTGCGTAGCGGTTGGTTTTTGTAACCATATCGCCGATATTCTCCTCCTTAATGTGGACTAGTGCATTTTTAAGTCGGCCAATACTACCGTTTATTTTGGGTTGTTCGTGTACCTCCCCGTCCCATCTTAAAAGATTCTTTTTCTTGATGAGACGAAGGACGTAGTCAGGATACCATCCGCCATATCTTAAATATTTTCCAAAAACAAAGTTCTTACGAGGCATGTCAAAAGCCGAGAATTTACTGGTTTGGGTTTCTCTTTTTATCTCTTCTCTAAGTTCCTCCGATACTCTTTCGTCGTAGTCTACATAGAATAACCATTCCCCGTTTGCTACTCCCTTTGCTTGCGTTCGCCACGAAGCAAAGTTCTTTCCCCTTTGTTTGTATATTTTTGCGTTATACTTTTTACCTAAAGAAATTGTTTTGTCCGTAGACCCGCCATCCAAAAGGATTATCTCGTCTGCCAGGTCCTTTATTGATTCCAAGCAGTCCTCTATTTTTTTCTCGGTATTTTTGGTGATAATTACTACGCTTAGTGTCATTGGCTAAAACTTCCTTTCCCAAAGCTCTGTTTGTAAAAATCAATGACTCCTTTTTTCTGCCAAGGGCGACCGGCTAGTAACAATTTAATGCTTTCGCGGAGAAGAGCAATTTTGGACCGAATAGGAGCATATGTGAGACCGAATAGGAGACGGTTTCTGGTTATATAATAGTCATTCAAAGCACCGCCTATGCCTGAGCTTTGAGAAACTTTATGCCAAATGTGGCTGTCGGGGACAAAAAGGATTTTCCAACCTGCTTGGCGAGCTCTGATTGAATAGTCTACGTCTTCGAGGTATAAAAAATACCGTTCGTTTAGGTAGCCTATCGTTTCTATTACCTCGCGTCTTAAAAACACGCATGCGCCTGTTGCAAAGTCAATCTTGCGGATGACGTGATACTGGCCAACATCTACGTCGTCCACGCCATAGTTGGAACCCAAAACATTTTTCCAATCAATTATTCCACCTGCGTACCAGATGACTTTTCCCAGTTCGTTTGGATGATAGTCCTCTTTGTGGTACTCATAACCCTTGGCAAAGTATATTTTTGGGGAGAAGACACCCCCTTCTTTATGGGATTCTGCCGCGTCTAGAAATTTGTTTAAGAAACTTTCAGAGACTGTTGTGTCATTGTTCAAAAGGAGTATGAAGTCCGCACCATTTTCCACGGCATATCTTATGCCGACATTGTTTCCGCCAGCATAACCTAGGTTTTTTTTATTTTCTAGTAGGGTAATTTTTTTTTCTTTGCGCAGCAGGGTTCGTGAATTATCGGTGGATCCGTTATCTACAACGATAACTTGTAATTTGTAATTCGTACTTCGTAATTTTCGGATGCTGCTTAGACATTCAAGCGTGTCTTTGATTCCATTCCAGTTTAGGATGACTATAGACACTTGGTACATTATTTTTGTAGAAGCCGTCTGAGGAATTTTTCGGGTAGATTGTATTTTCTGATACCTGTATTCCGAAGCCAATAGTCAAGTTCGAATTCACTTTTTGAGAATTGGGTGCTTATTTGTTTCTGGGTAATTTCGCTTTCTTGAAATCCTTCCTTTTCCCAAACCTTTATATAAACAGTTAGCTCTACGAATGCTTGAAGGGCGCTTAGTGCTAATCCATGTACTCCATCCTTATAGCCTTCCCCTGCAAAATACCTGCTTAAAAATTCACCCAGAGGTTTTTTTATTAGATCTAGTGAATAAAATTCGTATCCTTTTTTTTGGAGCTCTGTTGCAAGCACTGTGCTATATCTATTATGCCGTTCTAAGTATTGGGCAACTGTCTCATAGTGGTGGTGGATAATCGCAAATTTTTCCTGGGCTGGCAGATCGAGTCCTTCTCCTTTTGTCTCTGGTACGGAATGAATTACCTCGTTCCAACTCACTGCACCTTTTTTGAAAAAACGGATGTTGTAATCTGGCCACCAGCGAGAGTGTTTGAGCCATTTTTTGAAAACGATGTTTTTCCTAGGAAGTCTATAGAAATCCGAAGGTTTTTTACTTTTTGCGATAATTTTTAGCTTTTTGGCAAGTTCCGGCTTTATTTCTTCGTCTGCGTCGAGTATTAATATCCAATCGCAGTTGGCTTTACTTATTGCAAAATTGCGGGCAGGTTCGACGTAACCAACTGGTTTATGGGAATAGACCTTAGCACCTTCCTTTTTGGCGATTGCAACAGTTTTGTCTGTGGATTCCATGTCTACTACGACAATTTCATCAGCAATGGATTTTATTGATGCCAGAGCACGGGGCAGATTCTTTTCTTCATTTAGAGTGTTTATGACCACGGTGACTGTCATTTGTCTTTTATTGTAGCGTAAGTTAGTCTACTTGATAAATATCTACGGATTTGTTCTCGAAGATGCGTGAGATTCCGAGTTGGGTTTCTCCTAAACTCGCGCGTTGGCCTTTAACCCAGTAGACGTATTTAATGTTGTTTTTTCTCAAGAAGGCGTATGTTTCTTTTTGATCAAGGTTTTTAAGCCATTCTTCAACCTCTTTTCTACGGGCTCGCCATTCGTAATCGGTAATGTTTAGGTTTATTTCATCTTCCAGAAAAGTCGGTTTTCCGGAAAAGGCAGCGACATAGGCAGTTGATTCATACAGGTATAGAGGCCTTGGTGGATTAACTACCGCTTGCTCGGCTGCGTAGGAATCAAAGGGATAAGTTAAGACGACTCCTCTTTCGTTTTTGGATAAAAACTTCAGGGCTTCTATCTCATCATTTGGAAGTCTTGCCGGGGGGCGAGAGGGAAGATAGTGTTGTAGAGTGGCATAGGTGGTTGGAAGCGTGAGGACGAGGAGGGCGCAAACAAGAATGATACGTACTTGGTGCGATTTATCTTTGATCAAATTCTCGAAGGCGATTCCGGCAATGATGCTTGCGAAAAACAGATAGTAGTAAAAAAACTGAATGGTGTTCCAAGGTGTTCCCTTTTGGAGGAATAACATCGGCGCTGTTAATGCTTCTGTCGTAAGGACTACCATAAAAACCTTAATGGGAGAAAGCTTGTTCCAACTCTTAATCCACCGAAAGTTTTCGGTTCCAGCAACAATACGTGTCCCCATGTTTCCTGCCCAGAAAATAATAAAAGCAACTATATAAGCTGGTACACCTTTCACAAAGTTTCCCCCCGCCTTATAGTTTGTCATTGCCTCGTAGTAGCGTGGCCAACCCAGACGGTCTGACAGGGCCATCATTGTTTCTAAAAACCAAAAAGGTTGAAAGACAACTAGAGAAGAGGAGTTTTTGTTTAGAGGGATAAACAACAGTAAAGAGATAACCAAAGATGTTGTGGCAAGAGCAAGGTATGAAGTGTTTTTTTTAAGAACGAGGTCATACAGTCCAACCGCCAGCAGGGCGCTAATCGTTAGGATTCCAGCATAGACCTTGATTTGGGTCGTAATTGCAATTAAGAGAACTAAAACCGCGAATTTTTTCCAAGTTTTTTTTTCCTCGTATTTAAGGAGGATAAGTAGTATTACCAGTAAAGCAACGAGAGATAACGCAAAAGGAGGGTTGATTAGCGTGGAGATTGCTTGCTGAGACCAAAATGTTGACTCCCCTCCTATGTGACCATCCCGGATTAAGGAAACTATTGGGCCAAAACTTCCGCCAAAATAGACAAAAAAGGTGGCCCAAAATGCTCCTTTTTTTGATTTGGTCCATCGCTCCACAAACAAGTAGGTTAAAAAGCCGATTAATACAGCAACGATGGGTGGAATTATTTGGAAGTATAGCGTTTGGGCGGGAATATGGAAAAACCGTACAAAGAGGCTTAATAACAAATCAAAGCCTATATGGTAGTTTTTTAGGTCTGAGCCTGAGAAGACGGGCATCTCCAGAGAGTCATTAGCCAGATGATTTATGAGTGCTATGTGCCACACGCCGTCGTGGCCGTTGGGGCCCCAGAATCCTATGCCTCCGACGCATTTCGCGTCCCAGCAGAGCCCGCTTTTAACCATAGTAAGACTCCAAACGAGACTTCCGATAATGATAAGAAGAGCAGCGGGTTTATTGTTTTTTAGCGATTGCATACCAGACTTTCCTTGCATCAACGGCTAGGGTGGGGCCAATTAATAGACTTATTACGACAGAATAGAAGATAACCCCTGTTATTATTAAACTGGAAACGCCTAACCAACTGACGGGGACCACTGTTCTTAAGAAATAAAGAATGGTCGCCATTGCTGTGGTTCCCAATAGCGGTTTCACGATCGAATAGGAAACGTCAAATTTTACATACTTATATGCGATAACGATTGCAACTACCGAGCTTAGTCCTATCAACAGTGCTCCCAGCGCTGCTCCGTTAACTCCACCTCGGTTGGCAAAGTAGGGCATTATCGCCCAGGTCAAAATTACCCACATAATCATGAGTTTGAAGGTTGTACGGATTCTGCCGATAGCGTTGAGCATATTAGTCAAGGGGGTGGTAATGGCGGCGATTCCAGCGCTCAGGCCAAACAGGTTTAGTGCAAACAGGGCTGGCTCCCACTTTTCATACTTTGGTACAACTTCGGTCAATAAAGGAGCCAGTAGCATTAGTCCCGCGATAGCAGGGAAAACTAAAAGGCATATAAAAAAAATGGATCGGGAGAGAGCACTCTTGAGTTGGGTATGATCGTCTTGGAGTCGAGAAAATGCAGGAAAGGTGACCTTTATTACTTGGTCCATAAAGAACCTTAATGGGGCCTCTCCCCATTTCTTCGCCCACAATAGAAGTCCCAGGTTGGCAGGGCCTAGAATTCCCCCTAAAACAATAACTAGGCCGTCGTCTTTGAGGACGGCAAGAAAGGTATTCAGTTGATATGGAACTCCAAATTTAAACAGGCCTCGTATCGAATCGAGGGAAAAGACAAGCTTTGGTCTCCAGGGTTTGAGTATGTAAATTGAGACTAATCCTACAATACTCTGCACAAGTACCGCATAGGCAAGGCTTATTATTCCAAAGCCCGACCAAGCAAGGCCTATCGCAACGAGATTGAAAGCAATTGATTCGAAGATTTGAGGGATTACTAATTTTGTGAATTCTAACTTTCTCTCGAGTAGAACTGAAGGGATGGTCTTTAAGGAAGACAATAGGAATCCAATATAAAATGACCAAAGGAGGTAAATTCCGGGGGTAGTTAGTTGTTGCCAGCGGGCAAGGAAGGGGGTTGCCGCAAAACCTATTGCAACAAGAAGAATCACCAGTGACTGTTGGATGATAAAGGTTGTCCCCAACTCGTTTTTTGTTACTTTGTTGCGTTTTTGAATTAACGCCGCAGCAAGACCAATGTCTGAAAAGTAGGTTAAAAAACCCCGAACGGCTAGAGCTATTCCGTAAATTCCATATTCGACTTGGGTAAAGAGAATTGTAAAAAAAGCAAGGGAAACAAAATTTATTGCTTGGAGGATAAAGGTTCTTCCGGTGAGAGCGATGACGCCGTGTACGGATCTTTGTTTTATTGTTTCGAGGGTCAGTTCGGAATTAGCTTGCGCCACAGATAAGATTGTATCATCAGTCAATCTTTGCGACTACCGTAGATAAGATTGTATCACCAGTCAATCTTTGCGACTACCGTGTAGGCGGATTCTGGAATAACCTCTGTGGGAGGAATCGTATCTTGATAATAAACTTTTAGGGACGGGTCTTTGTAATAAAGCCTTAAACCGTCAACATTATTTAAAACGAAAGCCGCTTGTTTGGAGGTTCCTCCCCAGTCTTTCGCAACGAAAGGATAAGACGGATCGTTTTGGATATACAAGACGGCACCTTGGGGTAATTTAGGAAACTCGTAGGATATGTCTGATATTAGCTTTTTTGCGAGTCTTCCACGAGACGCTGCCCAGTATAGTTCCTTTCCCGCGAGGCTTGAGAAAAAAGAAAGAGAGAGTATTCCTCCGGCAAAAAATCCCGCAAGTAAAGCAGAAAGCTTGGGAGCTTTGCTTTTCAGGTTTTCGTAGGCAGAAAAAGTAAGAAAGATTATTGCTCCCCAAAAGGCCGGAAGTACTGGTTGCAGATAGTGTGTAGATTTATGCTGAGGAAGGAATAGAACGGGAACTAGACCTGTGGTAAACCAGACAATAAGAAGCCATAAAATTCTGCTTTTAAAGATGTTTTTAGACCCAGAATAGATGGTTGCTGCTATTAACACAGCTGCAGATATAAAAAAGCTTAAGAATATGGGTTTATAGAAATGCGGCCAATACCGCATCAGGCTTGGATTAAGTTTTAAACCTGGGAGGACAAAATCTATTAACATTTCGGGCAATCCAAAGGCCCACACCAGATACCACGAAAAAGTGTTGGCAAGTTTCTTAATCGAAAAGTCAAAATGATACTGAGTTTCCTCTTTTGAAAAACCGATCAGATTAATATCTGCCCAGGTAAAAACACATACTACTAATATGTGTGGCCAAAGTTCCAGTAAAGATTTCTTAATGGACTCTTTGAAAGAAGATTGAATAAATATTAAACCAGCAAGAAGAACGGGTAGAATTACGGATTGCTCTTCGGAACCGAGAGCTAATAAAAAAGTAAAGAAAGAAAGAACTTTTATCTTCTTATTCCCGGTTTCCAGGTAGCGATCGAACAGGAGTAAGGTAAGAAGAATAAAAAAGGTGGCGCCGATTGTTTGGATTCCACCGGCAAGATAATAGAGGGCGGCTGTGTTGGAGGTTGTTGCGAAGAAGAGGCTTGTAAAAAACCCAATAGTTTTGTTTTTGAATAGTTTTGCAATTAACAGATAAACCATGTAGGTGTTGGCAAAAAGTAGAAGAAAAGAAAGTATTCTGAGGGGAGCCGGGTTAAGGCCAAAGAAGGCATAAGACAAGTTGAATGGCAGTTCCCGGGTTATGGGGCGATAAAAGGCGATTTTCCTTTCTTCAAATGAATGAAATCCAAAGAGGCTAAGAAATCCTCCCAGAGTTCCATCGGTTTGGCTTACTCTGAAGTGGAAAAAGTCGTCTTGAGAAAAGAAGGTTTTGAGGGCTGGATGGTAAAGAATAAATACAAGGGAGACAACGAAGACAATTGCCAAAAGCTTGTTCACGACTTCAATTGTAGCGGTTTTGTTAGAATAACGTATGTCTTTTTTCTTAGCCCTACTCCTTAGTCCGTGGACATGGAGGTTGGTTTTTGAGAACGCTTTGATTGGGATTTTTGTGGTCGTCGTCTCTTTCCTTTTTTACAAAAAACAAAAGTGGTTAGACGGTAAGATACTTTTGTCTCTTTTGGTAATCCTTTTGGTTGTCCAATATAAGACCACAGACAAACAACCACTAAGTGCCCTTGGTGATAGTCAAAAGTTCGTTCAACAGCAAAGACTGCATATTTATCCACCCACTTTTTACCAGGTTTTTGGTCACTATATTTGGTTCTATCCTGCAAACTGGTTTGAAGAGAGTAAGTTCTCCATTTGGGTAAACAGAATTCAGCAAAACTTTTCCGAAGTGGTTGATCCTGGTCTGTATTTCTTTGCCAACCATCCGCGACAGCGGGTGGGTTTTGATGAGTTCGAAAAGTTTCCTTATGTCTTTCTCCCGTTTTTTGTCTTTGGAATTCTTAAATTAGAAAGACGGTTTTGTTGGCAGAAAGGTTTGTTTGTTCTTCTCCCTATCTTTTTGGTCTCGTTTGTGGGTCATCGGAATCAGTATGGCCCGATTGGACTTTTTCCTTTTATTGTCGTTGTTTGCGCAACCGGAATGAATGCTTTTGTAAAGCGGTTTGCTGGAAGGCAGAGTTTGAAAGTTTTGCTGTTGGTTTTTTTGTCTTTAGTGTTTCTTCAAGTTATGTCATATGAATACTCGTAGGTTTCGGTGGGTGATTATTGAAATCTTAGCTCTTTGTTTGATTGTGGTGTTTGGTACTTTCTTTTACCTACATGACTTAGCAAGAGTACCACCCGGGGTATATGTGGATGAGACTGTTACTGGTTATAATGCCTACTCGTTAAATCTCACAAGGAAGGATGAATATGGGAAATCTTTTCCGGTTGCTTTACGGTTTTTTGGGTCTTACTCACCGCCTGTTTACACGTATATTACGATCCCTCTTGTTCGGGTGTTTGGTTTGAATGCAATGGCTGTGCGGCTTGCTTCTTCCGTCTGTGGAATCTTCGGAATAATTGTGTTCTTTTTGCTTTTAAAGAGTTTAAGAATTACTAGAAGCAGAATTACTTTACTTACTACAACTTTTCTCTTTGCGATAACGCCGTGGAATGTTTTTTTTGCTCGGACTGGATATGAAATTTACCTGGGCTTTTTCTTGTTTTTTGTCGGTGTATTGTTTTGTTGGTTATCCCTCTCGCGAAAAACCTATTTATTGCTTGGTTTTATTTTCTTGTCACTTTCCACCTATGGAGCGCACCTAGAGCGTTATCTTTCTGTCTTTTTTGCGTTTTCGTTTTTGTTTTTATTTAGAAAAAACTTGTTTGATCGATCAAACAAGATAGTTCTGTTTGCTTCTGCTGTTGCTTTTGGGATAATTCAAATCCCCAATTTCACGCTTTTGGATACGACGGTGTTTTTCTCTAAGTCCGCTTTGTTTTACAGTCAACAGGTAATAAGTCAAGCAGAAAAAATTCGCTTTTTACCTGAGATAATAGCAATACCTCTTTCTTTTTTGAGGGAATTTTTCTCGCAGTATGTGGCTTATTTTTCTCCAAGGTCTCTTTTCTTTTTGCCAGATCCTGATCCGCAACGGTCTATACCTGATCTTGCTACTTTTTATCCTTGGATGGTAGGACCCTGGTTTTTGGGGCTCCTAAAACTATGGACTTTACGCAAAACAAACGCGGGTCGGTTTATATTTCTTTTGCTTTTCCTTATACCTTTTCCTGTTGCACTTACCAAGGATCCATTTTCGACTCAAAGGGCTCTTCCTTTATTGTTGCCTATCTCTCTTGTAACAACGCTCGGGTTAGACATGGTGCTGCAAAAAATTAGGCTAAGGTTCGCTTTTCCGCTGGTTGTATTTCTATTGGTGTATTCTATTGTTCTTCTTTGGAGGGGTTATTTTGTTCTGTTGCCACACGAGAGGGCTCGTGTTTGGGGATACGGTTTCCAACAATTAGCAGAGGTTATAAAAGAAAACCCGGATAAAAAATTCCTAATTGACCAGTCGAGAACGAAACCTGTTTACATAGAACTAGCCTTTTTCCTGGCATATCCTCCGGCTGAGTTTCAACAAGAGGTAGACCAAACGATTAAGGAAGACTACTACAATAAGCCAAGTTTCAGCTCATATTATAAGTTTGGGAATATCGAAACAAGAAACATTAGATGGGATGAAGATATTTATAAAAGGCAGATTTTGGTCGGGGATGAATTTGCGATTTCTGAACAGCAAGCAAAGGAGCATTTCTTGACTAAAGTTTTGGAAGTAAATGACTTAAACGGAAATCCAATCTTTCGTGGATATGAGACGAATCCAGAAATGAAATGCAAGATCTCTCCTAGTTCTCTTTGCACCCTTTAATCTATGAAGCTCCACGGCTAAAGCCGTGGCATCTTCTCAGCTTCACAGCTAAAGCTGTGATTGTAAAAGCATTCACCCACGGCAAATGCCATGGTTCTCTGCTTTGGCTGATAGAAGTTTGTGTATGCCCTCGGCAAACAGTTTTGCGCCCCCATGAGAAGGGTGGCGAACCTTGGGGGCTGGGATGTTTAGTTTATTTAATGTAAGTTCTGCTTTGTTGCCAATAGCAATAACTTTTTTAATCCCAAAAATATCTATCAGTTCTTGAATGAAAGGTCTGCCGATTGCGAGTTCTTCGCTGGTGGGAGCACGATTGGTTAGCCTCTTTCCGGGTTTGTGGGGATGGTACGGGTATGATGCCCAAATCAAGGGTAGATTTTTAACCCCCTTAAGAACGTTCCACACAATTGTTGCTGAAGGTTCTTTCCAAACCTTTTCGCTTTCGTCAGTTTTTTTATATCCTTTATGACTACCAAACATATCGATTTCTGGGATACCGTTGGTTATTATGTGTTCTGAGCAAAAAGATACTCCGGTCCATCGACAACCTTGGTAACCAGGAGCTTCACCGATTAACAAAACTTCAGGTTTTCTTTCGGCAAGTTGCATGAAGTATAGGAGTAGGTTCTTTCGTCGTATTTCGTTTGCGAGTGCATCCAGAGCATACACGTTGTGTGCATTTTGGGTTGGTTGGACTTTGGCTAATTTATCTATGAAGCTCTACCAGCTTACGCTGGTAGTTTCTTCTAGCTTCAAGCGGCTAACCGCTTGTCCTCACACTTTGTGTTCGGAAAATCTTCATCCTCGGGCTAACGCCCGAGGTTTTAAGATTGGTCGCTATAAACTTTTTAAGGCTTTCCTCCATGGCAGATTATTATACGGTATGAGAAAATAATGTATGGTGACACTTGTAGAGTTGGAAGTTGAAGTCGAGAAAATTAAGGAGCGAAATAGGAGGGTTGAGGCGGATAAAGATTGGGAGACAAGTAAAACTCGAATTGTTTTTATATCTTCTCTTACCTTTGTTTTGCTTTATCTCTTTTTAAGACTTAGTGATCAGCCTCTTGCCTTATTAAAAGCTTTGGTTGCTACTGTCCTGTATTGGGTTTCCACAGAGTCGTACGGAATGTTGAAAAAGTGGTGGCTTAAGAGAAGACACCACTGACGAAATTTCCCAGTCAAGTTGACTAGACTAGACACGCCTTGCTCCTCTGACTAGAATTCAAGCAATGAAGCAGCTACACTTAATTCAACTTCAAATTTTACGGAAGCTTCTTTTCGCGACTTCTCTTCGATATACAGAAATGAAGCCCGATAATGAGATGCTGAATAATCAGTTTGACTTCCACTTAGACCAGATTATTAAAGAAGGGTGGGTCACAAAAACCAAGGAAGGGTACTTTCTTACTTCATCCGGAAAAGAATATGCTAACAGGATGAATACTGGTACAGCAACGATTGAGAAGCAGGCTAAAATTGGCGCTATCGTTTGCGCTATTTGCGAAAGAAACGGGAAGAGACAGTATCTAGTCTATACGAGACTTAAGCAACCTTTTTATGGATGTCAGGGATTTATGTCGGGAAAGATTGCTTACGGAGAAACTGTTATTGACGGAGCAAAAAGAGAGTTGAAAGAGGAGACAAATCTTGACGGAGAACCGCAAGTTTTTAGTATTAGGCATTTTCGAGTTTTTGATAAACAAACGGGCGAACTTTTAGAGGATAAGTTCTTGTATTATTGTCTGGTGCGCAATCCTGAAGGAGAGATTGTTGATTCCGCGGAAGGAAAGTATGAATGGATTGACGAAGACAAGATTGATAGTCATGTGACGAATCACTTTGAGAGTTTGGAGGTTTTCAAGCGCGATGTTGAAGAAATAAACAGCTTTAGAGGTGAGATAAGATTTTCTGAAGTTGATCATATAAGTGATAAATTTTAACGGCATAGTATAGTCCTGCTTTTTATAATGTTAACTTCATACTTTGAGCAGGATAGGTTTACTCTTTACCACGGAGACTGTTTAGAGATACTTCCAGAATTACCTCCTGAGTCGTTTGATATGATTTTTGCTGATCCGCCGTATAGGTTGTCTAATGGTGGGTTTACTTCTGAGCGCGGAAAGAAGGTCTTGGTAAACAAAGGAGGCTGGGATAAATCCGAAGGCGTAGAAAAAGATTTTGAATTTCACAGAAAATGGCTACATGAGTGCCACCGACTTTTAAAGCCCAACGGCACAATTTGGGTTACTGGTACGTATCACAACATTTATAAATGCGGATATGCTTTAGAGAAAGAGGGGTATCACATCTTAAACGAGATTTGCTGGTATAAACCGAAGGTTGCGGATAATATCTCGGGGAGAATGTTTAAGGCAAACCATGAAACTTTAATTTGGGCAAGGAAGGATAAAAACGCGAAGCATAAATTCTCCTACGACTGGCTAAAAAGGGCAGACTGGAGAGAAGACTTTTTAAAGAAACAGGGAGAACAAATGGGGAGTGTTTGGGCAATTCATGCTCCAAGTCTGGTTGAGCGAAAGTTTGGTAAGCATCCAACCCAAAAACCACAAGAACTACTTAAACGAATTATTCTTTCATGTACCAAAAAAGGGGACACTATTCTGGATCCGTTTTGCGGCAGTGGAAC
>MHCB01000011.1 GCA_001816455.1 Candidatus Blackburnbacteria bacterium RIFCSPHIGHO2_12_FULL_44_25 | reverse complement strand
TCAATAGGCTATCTGTAAAAGGCCAAAAGGCGATTGTTATGCTTCTTCTAAACCATGGCATATGGGTGATTATACGCTTAAAAATCATCCTGGGGTGGCCTGTACTGAAGAGCCTCGGACAAATGTATTGGGGCAATGTTTTCTTCCCCTCCAAGGTCCGCTATTGTTCGCCCGACTTTTATAACTTTGTAATAGGACCTTGCGGATAACCCCAGACTTGTTACGGCTTGCCTAAGAAGTTTTTCGCAGTCTTCGGAAAGCTTACAAAATTCCTTGACCTGCTTTGTGCTCATTTCAGAATTACCTTTAATCCTTAAACCCCTAAACCGCTTAAGTCCGATGTTTCGTGCCTTTTGTACTCTATTTTGGATTGATTCTGAGTTTTCAGCGTCTTTGCCCCGAGCAACTAATTTTTCTACTTTAACTGGTGGAACTTGGATATGAATATCAATCCTGTCGAGGATGGGGCCTGATAGTTTCTTTTGGTAACGTAAAATTTGGCCTGGCAGGCATTTGCAGGGTTTTGTGTCGGAACCATAGTAGCCGCACGGACAAGGATTTGTTGCAGCAACCAGGGTGAATTTGGCCGGGTACGAAACACTCCCTGATGCCCTTGAGATGGTGACAACTCCATCCTCCATTGGTTGCCTTAGGGCTTCTAAGACGTGCCTGGGAAATTCTGCAAACTCATCCAGAAAGAGAACGCCTCTGTGTGCTAGAGAAATTTCTCCGGGCATGGGGCGAGAACCCCCTCCGATCAAACCGTTTCTAGAAATTGTATGGTGGGGACTTCTAAATGGTCTGTGGCGAATGATTGATTGACCTTCGAGTAAGTTCCCGGTTATGGAATAGATTTTTGTAGCCTCTAATGCTTCGTCTTCTGTTAACTCGGGAAGGATTGCAGGGAATGCCCGGGCAAGCATTGTTTTTCCGGAACCCGGAAGGCCGCGCATTAATATGTTGTGCCCGCCGGCCGCGGCTACTTCTAACGCACGTTTTGCAGATTCCTGGCCCTGGATTTCTGCAAAATCAAATTCTGCTGTTGCCTGGTCTAGGAGGGTTGAAAGTTTTTTGGGAGTTCCCGGTTTAATCTCTTGAACGCCGGAGAGATGTCGGAAAAGCTCCAGTAAGTTTTCTACTGGATAAATTTCAATGCCCGGGATAACGGACGCCTCTTCGGAGTTTGTTTTGGGTAGAAAGATTTTCTTTAACTTCTTTTCTTTTGCCAAAAGGGTTAAAGGTAAAATTCCAGCCGTGTGGCGCAGAGACCCGTCAAGAGACAGTTCTCCTAAAAATAGAGCATCGGATAGGTCTTTGGTCGGTAGCTGCTCAGAGGCCATCAGTATCCCCACCGCCATGGGAAGATCGAAAGACGGGCCTTCTTTGGGGATGTCTGCGGGAGCAAGGTTGACTGTAATTCTTTTTGGGGGCAGGTCTGAGCCGGAGTTTTTAATAGCTGCCCGAACTCGTTCTTTGGCTTCTTCTACTGCTTTATCGGGAAGGCCTACGATGTTAAAAGCGGGTAATCCCTGGGCAGCAATATCGACTTCGACTTCTATTAAAACTCCGGATAAGCCAGATATTGCGCCGGAGAAGATTTTGGAGAGCACAGTTTACTATCCGTCAGAAGAATGCCGGCTGTCAAACCAGAGTTAATTAAAAAATACTATTTCTTTTTTCTTAAATTGGTAGAGCATTGCGGGGCGTGCGCCTCTTTCTATCTAATCAGGTGTTTTGTGTAACCAAGTTTCACTAATTCTTCGTAAGCAAGCCATACGTCTTCGGGAATATCTTGGGATATTTGGAATCCTTTTTCCGGATAAACTTTAATTCTTTGTAAATCTCCTACTACAGCATTCACTAATTCTTCTTTTGATATTTCGCTGTTTGGAAAATCTTCATAAGAAATGGGTGGCGAGGTTACAAGAAAATCTTTTTCTGGCCATTGTTTTTTAAAGCTTGCAAAGGTGCGTCTTTCCATGAAAGGTTTTTGAACCAAGATAAATAGTTTTGGGTCTATGTTTTCTTCTTTTAGTAATTCTTTTGTGAAAGTTATGTTTTCCCCGGTGTTGGTTGCTTTATTCTCGATTAAAATCTTCTCCGGAGGTACTCCTTTGTTTATTGCTCTTTTAGCAAATGTTTCGGCTTCGGATTTTGGCCAATCTTTAGTTAGGTTTCCTCTATACCCAGAGAATATGAGCCATGGGGCCCAATTTTGGAGAAAAAGATCGGCTCCATATTCTGCGACTCGTATATCGTTGCTGCATAAAACAAATATCGCATCAGCTTTTTCTAGGGGTTGATGCATCAAGTGGTAGTCCCAAATTATTTTTGCCAGTCTGTTTATTTCCTCTTCGATGGTTTATTCCTCCATTCAACAGAAAATGCTTGTTTATATCGCTCAAATGTAATTTTTGCTTTGTCAAAAAAAGTTTCTTGGCCAATGATAGGAATGAATTCATGAGTTAGAGGTCCTCCAAAATAAATAGTCGTAAGCACTTCCCTTCCTGCTATTCTGATAAATAACTGTTCTGGAAAGCATTCCGTCACTGAGCCGCTAAATCCACGAATTGGTATTTGCTTCTTGCCTTTTAATTTTATGCCTAATTCCAACGCCATTCTGAGACTGGCAAAGGAGTAGTCTGCGCCAGAATCGACTAATGCAAGTACATCTTTGGTTGTGTAGTCTTTGTATTTATATGTTACTGGCAAAAGTGGTCGTGGGGTAAGGGAACCACCTGGTAGGACGAGGTAGGGGAAGTTCATCAAAGAGTAGCTATTATTGGTCCGTAATCTTCCATGCCGGGTATTAGGACAACCTTCGGATTACCTAATTTTTTAAGCTTTTTGTCCAATTCTTTCATTGTGGGTGCTGATGCCACAACTTTCTTATAGTCGATAGATATTGCCACCCAACCGGAGATGTAACCTTTTAAAATTTTTGACAAATCAACTGATTTCTCCATTTGTTAATTGTAGCACGAAGATACCACGCTCGTTTTAACTGAACGTGGCAAACTTCTTTTTTACAAAAGAATCACCTATGCAATCTCTTGTACCAATCCTCTAAAACTTTTGAAACCAAGTCCTTTGCTCCTAGACCAACTGATAGTCCTACCGCTAACACAAGGGTCCATGTGAGACCTTGGAAGAATGTGTCGACTAGGCGGGGAGCGATTTGTAGTTGACCAACTGCTGCGAAAAACGCAACAATCAAAACTACCCAACGAGCGAGTCTCCCTACAGTGCGGGCCGCATCGTGGTCTATTGTTGCAAAGGCACCGCGTACCAAACTGTCAACAAAGTTGGCTATAAGGAAACCGGCACCTAAAACTAGGGCTGCTGCCATAACATTGGGTATATACGCCAAAACTTGACCCAATACCCCGGAAACCACTTTTAACCCAAGGATGTCTACGGCGGCGACAAAGAAGACTAGTAGAAGGACCCAGCGAACTACTTCGCCAACGAGTTCTGTTGCACTCAGTTTTATATCTGCTTTTCTTAGCCAGGCCGTAAATCCTGACCTTGAAGCTCCTTCTTCGAGCCTTATGGCGCGGAGTAATTCCTCAACTAATTTTTTACCCCACATTGCGATGAGTAGGCCAATTAAGAAAACTACTACTGCGCCTATAAAGTTCGGGATAAAGGAGAGAAGGGTTGTAGAAACTTGTACCCAAGAGGCGAGAAGCGCTGTCTGCCATGCTTGAAATAATGTCATGTTTATAACTCACCTCCTTCCATTTGTGAAAAGTTGAACCAAATTCATTGTGAAAAAAAACGTAGGGTTTGTCAAATCCCATCAAAAAACCGCACTTTTTATGTGCGGCTCATTGTGTTCTTTAGGATCCTGGTAAGAACCTCATCTCATGAGAACCTTGCTGCTGTTGCAGTAAGAACCTCATCTCATGAGAACCTTGCTGCTGTTGCAGTAAGAACCTCATCTCATGAGAACCTTGCCAGCAACTATACATGACATTCTCCCCGCCATTAGATGGCGGGGTTTCTCCTCTAAAGGAGGATGACATATCAGAATCCAACTCATCTCCGGACTAAAAAGCCCGGAGTTTTCTTGGGTTCTGCTATAAACAAAAAGGCAGCCTTTCGGCTGCGCTTTTTGATGTCCTAAGGATCCTGGTAAGCCAGGTTCTGTTTCTAAATGATAATCTGTCTTTGCCCTCGCTTTGGTGCTTCCGGAAGCTGGTAATAACGCACCTTTCGGAGGTTGCAGCGGGGAGGATTGCCTGGGCCAAAGGCCCATCAGCCTGTGGCTGACTTTTCACTCGTGTCTATCGACCTTTATAGTAAATAGACCGACATAGTCTCTGTTGCTCTAACTGGCGGTTACCCGCCCCCGCTTACGCGGGGCACCCTGCTTCCTGCTGCCTGGACTTTCCTCTCTCGATTAAATCGGGAGTAATCATTCCGGATCCTAGAGAACAGCATATTATACCATAAAATAGCTCAGGAATCAAGTATTATAGGTTAGGAGACTTTTTGGAGGGCGTGGAAACCGAAGATGTCAACAAGCACTACTCTTAAAACGATAACGACAGGAACTGCCAAGATTGCGCCCATTGTTCCGGCAATTTGGAAACCGATTGCTAAAGACACTATTGTTACCAAGGGGTTGACTCCTGCTGCTTTTTGCATAACTTTTGGCGCGATAAGACTGTTTTCTAGTTGCTGGATTATAAAGTAAAGGGCTGCTACCCCAAGAGACATTACTGGTGAGATAGTAAGTCCTACTAGAATTCCGGGGATGCTGGAGATTATTGGGCCCAAGTTGGGAAGGATCTCTAGGACCCCTGCGATAATCGCCAAAGGAAGAGCGTAAGGAATACCAAGGATCCGTAAACCGATGTAGGTTACTGTTCCGATGATTAGCATCAGAATCAGCTCTCCCCTAACCCACCCTCCTAGGTTTGCTTCTATCTTGTCGATGAAAGTTTTTGCCTTTGTTTCTCCGTCCCCACCGAAAAGAATGGTTAAGTATCTATTTAGGTTTTTTCTTTCAAGAAGCATGTAGAAGGTAATTACTAAAACTGTTATTACGGCAATGAGGTTTGAGAAGATAAACACCACAAAACGAACTAAGTTTGCTGGAATAGCTCCCAGTTGAGAAGCTTGGTTTGCAATCAGCCTCCCATCTACACCTTGGATCCCCATGGTTTTCAACCAGTTCCCAAATTGATCAAATAGATCAGGAAGGCGGTCGGCAAGGTTTGTAGTTTCTGAGACGAGTGGGGAAATGATACTTGTTAAGCCTCCTATAAAGAGAGTTATTAGAACAATATAAACAAGAAGAATCGATATTCCGCGCGGAATTTTAAGAAATGTAAGCCGATCAACAACAGGATTAAGTGCTGTTGTTAAAAGAACTGCGATAAACAGCGTTATCACAACAGAGCTTATTTGGATAAAAAGCCAGACTGCTCCCAACGTAAGAAGGGTGAAAACTATTGTTCTATGGGAAATTTCTATGGTTTTTGACATCCTTCGGTTTGCTCAGGACAAGTTCTTAATTGTACCAATCTGTTACTGTTTTCTCCACTTCTTTTTTCCAGTGCTTACTTGATACATTAAACCATTTTATTCTGGGGTCTTTTTTAAACCATGTTAGTTGTCTTTTGGCATATTGATATTCATCTGTTTTCCATCTATCTATTACTTTCTCGCGAGACATCTTTCCCTCAAAATATGGTTTCCATTGTCGATAGCCAATTGCACTCATTGCTTGAGTCTCCCACCCTATATTCTCCATGACTAGTGTGTGAATTTCCTTTTCTATTCCGTCTTTTATCCAGGTAGCTACTCTTTCGTTTATCCGATCCTTCAGGGCTTGGTTGGGGCAAATTAGCCCAAGCATAAGGGTGTTAAAAATTCTTTTGGTGGCCTTAGGTCTTGTTGTTTCTGTTTGGGCGATTTCGATTCTTCTTAGAAGCCGTTGTTTGTTTGATTGTTCTGATTTGTTTAGAAGATTTGCAAGATCCGGATTAAGCCGGGAGAGGATCATAAATAATTCCTGGACGGACTTTGCCTTATATTGTTCTCTCAGCTTCCTATTGGGGGGAATGCCGATTGTTTCTATTCCGTCGACAATTGATTTTATGTAGAGGCCAGTCCCCCCTAAGAGAATTGGTAATTTGTTGCCTAACTGGATGTTGTCTATTCTTTTGAGAGCAAAGGTTTGATATTGGCTTACCGCAAAAGGTTCGTTTGGTTTAACAACATCTAACATGTAAATCGGCACTCCGCCGACTACCCAGTTCCCGTCCTTCCATTTTGCATTTTCCAGGTCTTTTCCTGTTCCAACATCCAGGCCTTTATAAACTTGCCTTGAGTCGGCAGAAATTATTTCCCCGTCAAATTTTTTGGCAAGATCTATTCCCAAAGCGGTCTTGCCTACTCCTGTGGGGCCACATATTACTAACAGTCTGTTTTTATTATTTGACATTGATATGAATTTAACTAACAATGTTGTCTACGCGGTTTTTTTATGCGAGTAAATAAAGAATGTCTGAAATTGAGTCAAATAATCGGCGCTTCCATATAATCCTCGATTCCTTTAATTGTGACGATTCTCTCCTATCCGATGCTCCTCGTATTGGTGTTATTATAAAAGAAATAGCCACTCTTTGTGGAATGAAGATACTGCACGGCCCGGTTGTACTCCAAGGAGTGCCCGAAAACCCTGGGGTTACTGGGTTTGCGATTATTGATTTTTCGCATATTTCTATTCATACCTTTACCAAGGCTTCTGAGGTTTGTATAGACATCTTTTCTTGCAAGCCTTTTGACCGGGAAAAAGTTAAAGCTTACGTGATGAAAGAACTTTCGCTTTCCGAGAAATATGTTAAATATATTGAGGTGAAATATCCGGCTCTTACCGAGGTTACTACTTCTTAATTACACGCTTCAAGGATTTTCCTGGGTGGAAACGGGGGACACGATGGGGTGGGACTTCTTCTTCTCTGCCTCTTAGGAACATTTTCTTTTTTGCGCGCTGGTCAACATAAAATGTTCCGAAGCCGGAGATTACCACTTTTTCCCCTTTAACTAGCGCTCTTTGAATTTCTTGGAGAAGCGTATCGATAGATTCTGTTGCAGCTTTTTTGGTTAAATGAGCTTTTCGGGCAACTGTTTCGATAAGATCGTTTTTAGTCATGTTCTGGCCTCAAGTGTAGAGGAACCTTCAGCCTCGTGTCAAATTTGCTTGGGGCTATTTTGCTTTTGTGGTTTCTGAAGCTTGGGTTTGGCGGAGAACGTTTACTTTTATTTGTCCTGCGTATTCCACTTCTTTTTCGAGTTTCCTTGCAATATCGTACGCCATTGTAGTCAACTCATCGTCTGATACATTTTTTGGGTTAACAATAATTTGGACTTCGCGACCCGCTTGGAATGCAAAAACTCGATCAACACCTTTAAATTCACTTGCTATTTTTTCTATTCCTTCCATGCGAGACGTGTAAGCCTCAATCGGTTCATATCGGGCGCCAGGACGGCTTCCAGAGATGGCATCTGCTGTATAAACAATAATCGACTCGACAGATGAGAATGGCTTATCTTCGTGATGCTCAGCGACGGTGTTCACCACTTCCTGAGGCATTCCAAACTTTTTGCATACTGATACTCCGAGCTGGACATGGGTTCCTTCCTCATCGGCTACAACCTTTCCTACATCATGAAGAAGACATCCTTTTCGGACTATTTCAACATTCGCCCCAATCTCCTGGGCAATCTGTATTCCAATCTTGGTTTCTTCAATGGTGTGGAGTGCTAGGTTTTGGCCATATGAAGTTCTAAATTTATAACGTCCAATCAAACGAACGAGTTCTAGGGGAAAATCATATACTCCGCAGGTGTGACAAATGGTTTTACCTTCTTCGAGGAGAATATCTTCCATTTGGGTTTGAACTTGTTTTATTACTTCTTCGATTCTGGTTGGTTGGATTCGACCATCTTTTACCAGTTGTTCCAAAGCTCTTTTTGCAACTTCTCTCCTGATTGGATCAAAGGAAGACAACCTTATCTCGTTTGTTTCATCAAGTTCAATCTCGACACCACTTGCCTGCTCGAAGGATCGGATATTTCTTCCTTCTCGGCCAATAATTCGACCTTTTACTTCTTCGTTGGGAAGTTTGACGCTGGAGACTGTGTATTCGGCAACGTAGCCTGTTGCGCCGTGACGCATGGCGTCTGCGAGAATTTCTTTAGCTTTTTCCTGAGCCTCCAACTTGATCTGTTCACTAAGGGTCCTTAGTTTTTTGGCCTTTTCAGAAACGAGTTCTTTTTCAAGCTCGGCAAGGAGTTCCCTTTTTGCTTCTTCTTGGGTAAGGTTTGAGACACGTTCAAGCTTTTTAATGTATTCGTCTTTATTGTCTGCCATATGTTTTTGGCGAAAGGAGAACTACCCGTTTAGCGGGCGAGGATTGGTGTTTGTTTGCAGGACAAATTTACACGCATTGTTTTCCTTTTGCTTCCTCTATTCTACTACACAAGGACGGACTCTACAAGTTTTGAGCTAATACTTTCTTGATTGTTTCATACGAGAATCCTCGACGTAAAAGAAAGTCGTAGATTCGTTTTTTTTCCTTCATATCCTGAGCTTTAGGGATTTTGCCGTATTTTTTTGTTAGCACTCTCTGTGCTCTTTCCTCGTCGGTTGGTCCTTCCTGTTCTTCTAGAGTTCTTGTTATTATTTCGTCCTCTACTCCTTTTGCCCGAAGTTCCATTTTTATCATCTTTGCTGGTTTTGCTCGAAAGGTTACCCTTTGGTCGGCCCACCATTTTGCAAATTCTTCGTCGTTTATTAATCCGATCTCTATTAGCCGGTTGATGAATTTTTCTTTTTCCTCATTCTGTATTCCTTTTCTGTGGAGCCAGATCTCTATTTCTTTTTTCGAATGAGGTCGTCTTACGGCAAAACTTGTTAGACGGGAAAAAATCTTGTCGTCAAAATCTTTTCCCCTCAGCTTTTCCATCTCTTCTTGGGAGAGAATTTTTTCTAGCTTTAGGTTATTTTCTAGAGCAGATTCTAGCGTTACACTAAACGCAAACTTGCCATCAAGATAAACGTTTACTCTATTTTTATTTCTTTGTTGGACGAGGCGGGTTATTTGTGGCACGGGGTTACTCTTCGTCGTCGTTTTCGCCAAGCTCTTTGGGGAGAGTTTTTCCGGAAGTAGCAGCATCTCTGATCTTCTTTTCCAGTTCTTGAACTATGTGTTTGTTTTCGGGGTCTTGTAGGAAACTTAAGGCTGCTGCCTTCCCTTGCCCTAGTACCATTCCACTGTAGCGATAGAAAGCTCCAGATTTTTCTACGATTCCCAATTCAACACCCACATCAATTAGCCCTCCAATTTTGGAGATGCCGTCTGTGTTCATTATGTCGAATTCGGCAACTCTGAAAGGAGGAGCTACTTTGTTTTTAACAATTCGCGCCCTATGACGAGAGCCGATTACGGTGTCCCCTTCTTTTATTGACTCGGTTTTTCTAAGGTCGATTCTAACAGAAGCGTAGAACTTAAGAGCTAGCCCTCCGGGGGTTGTTTCGGGATTTCCAAACATTACTCCGATTTTCAAACGAAGCTGGTTTGTAAAAATTAAACAGGTTCTGGTCTTGCTGATTGCTCCAGTTAGTTTTCTTAATGCTTGAGACATCAAACGGGCCTGGACTCCCATGACAGAGTCTCCCATCTCTCCTTCAATTTCTGCTCTCGGAACAAGTGCCGCAACTGAATCAACAACAATTACATCGACCGCTCCGGATCGCACCAAAGTTTCTACTATCTCTAAGGCCTGTTCTCCGGTGTCTGGTTGGGAGATAAGAAGATTATCAACATCTACTCCTATGCCTTCTGCACGACTTGGATCAAGGGCATGCTCTGCATCTACAAATGCACAGGTTCCTCCTTGCTTTTGGGCTTGTGCAATAACGCTTATTGCCAGTGTCGTTTTTCCTCCAGCTTCTGGTCCGTAGATTTCAATAACACGACCTCGGGGGAAACCTCCAACCCCTAGGGCAAGATCAAGTGCGATAGATCCTGTTGGAATAACGTCAACATGTCCTTGGGCAGCAGTTCTTTCTCCAAGACGCATGATGGCCCCTGTCCCATATTGTTTTTCTATCTGCTGCATTGCAACTTGGATTGCTTGAAGTTTTTCTGATTGAGGGGTTTGTTGAGGAGT
>MHCB01000010.1 GCA_001816455.1 Candidatus Blackburnbacteria bacterium RIFCSPHIGHO2_12_FULL_44_25 | reverse complement strand
GCTGCATTGCAACTTGGATTGCTTGAAGTTTTTCTGATTGAGGGGTTTGTTGAGGAGTCTCTATTGGTTCTTTGGGTTTCCTTGCCATTCTAGAGCTCATTATAGCTTAATATATCACCGGTGCAAGTGGAGATTTCTAGATTGAATATCACACTTCGGAAGTGTGATATTGTTATTTATGCCCCAGCGTTTTATTCCCTATGTGGTTGGAAATTTCTACCATGTATATAACCGTGGTGTCGAGAAAAGAGTTACTTTTATGAGCAGAAGAGATCATGAACGGTTTCTGGAAACACTTTATTACTATCAATTCTCGGATCCAAAGCCCAAATTTTCCACTCTTCATCGCTTCAAAACAGTTGATTTTGAAAAGAATCCTAAAATTATAGATATTGTTTGTTATTGCTTCATGCCTAATCACTACCACTTACTCGTTCGACCATTAGAGGATGGGGCTGTACAAGAGTTTATGAAGAAGGTTTCAGATAGTTATACTCGGTATTTTAACACCAAGCATTCTCGTGTTGGTCCTCTTTTCCAAGGGGCTTATAAGGCAGTTGCTGTCGAGACAGATGAACAACTACTACAGCTTTCTAGATATATACATCTTAATCCATACATCTCGGGCCTTGTTAAAAACTTGGTCGATTTTGCTTATTCTTCGTATGCAAGTTTTATAGGTGGTTCTACAAGTTTGTGTGCTAAAGAGCCTGTTTTGGAGTTCTTCCAGAACAGAGGAAAGTACCGAGATTTTGTGGAAGATTATACGGATTATGCAGTAAGTGTATCTAGCTTCAAAGAGCAACTCATTGATTCGGAGGAATGATTTATAATTTATGTCACACTTCCGAAGTGTGATTCTGTTGAGAGTAGGGGGTAAAACCAGTACCCCATAGTCGGGGAAGATGGTACCGCCCCATCGTCTCGCGACCCCCAGCCGCGAATTCTGCTTTTAAACTATTCCCCGCTGTTCCCCTTGGAAGAAACATTGTATTTTAACAGATATGGTGATATTAATGAACTGTGGTTGAGCCAAATCTTAAACACGACGATTCACATCTTCACTATATTGCTATTACGGCAATAATCCATAAAGACGGAAGATATTTAATAACGAAACGCTCGCCAAATGAGAAAGCTTTTCCAAATATGTGGACAGTTCCCGGGGGAAGAATTGATGCAAAAGATTACGTAGACACTCCAAAAAATACACCCTCTGCGTGGTACGGAGAAGTTGAAAATACATTGCGCAGGGAAGTTCGGGAAGAGGTTAACTTGGAAATAGAAAACATAAAATATCTAGTTGACATGACGCTTTTAAGGCCTGACGGGATTCCTGTTGTAGTTTTGAGTTATTATGCAGATTATAAAACACCAGAGGTGTCTTCAACTTCGTATAAAAGTGGAGAAGTAAAACTTGATGACGACGCAACAGAATTTGCTTGGGTTACTCCGGAAGAAGCAGAAAAATATGAGCTAATTGAGGGAATTTACGAGGAAATAGTTATGGCGGATAAATTTCGGCGTGGCGTCAGTTTCTCTTCGGTTAAGTTTGAGCCAAGAAAATACTAGCAAGCGGTTACAAGGGGAATGTTGTTCCAGTAGACTCCAGGTTTATCCAAGTAGATACTGTCAATTCTTCTTTTATTGATTGTGGGTGTCAATAATTCTTGGTCTCCAATCTTTAAATTTAATCTCATGTCATCTTTTCTTTTAAATATTCTGATTGTATTCAATCCAACCCAGAGTGCTTCCTTGCTTAGGCTTTTAAACACAACGCCATTGATCCGATAGGTAATACTTTTGGACATCTCTTTACCAAATTTCAGCCTTACGGTTGGTCTAAGGGGTGCTGGCATCAGTGGAATGGGTGCCTTGAGTGTGATAAATATCTCCTCACCAGAGAAGTCGGCTTTACGTGGTTCTATTATCTGGCTCCCTTTTATGTATCGTGGTAAATCTTTAGGAAATAGGTTTTGGGGATTTCCTGCCGATACGCGTTTATATCTTTTGTCTTCAAGGGCCCTGTTTATTCTTTCTTCATTTCTTTTATCATAAAGAACATCTAAGTCTCCGGGGATACGATGAAACTTTCCCAAAGCACCAACCATAGCAACCGAACCAATTACGCGGTAGTCGGTCTTCGTATTTTTACAAACTTCAATCCAATCCTTGAGCGATCTTAGTATGTGGATTTTTGAGGGTGTGACCACTTTCTCTGTTTTAGCGTTTTGGACTCTGTTTGGCACGTCGTGCTTTTCCGCCGGTTCCGACTTTTCGGCGTTCGCGCATTCTTGGGTCGCGGGTTAAGAGACCTGCTTTTCTTAGTGTTTGCTTGAAAGACTCTTCGTCAAGTTTTACTAGGGATCGGGCGATACCGTGGATTACTGCCCCCAATTGAGATCGTTTACCCCCGCCTACAACTTTTACTGTAATGAAGTATTTACCTTCTGTTTTCGTCAACTCAAAAGGTTTTGTCCAAAGTTTTCTTTGTTCCTCGCCAGGAAAATACTGACCAACAGGAAGATCGTTTATGACGTGTTGATCTTTCCCTTTGTGAAGTCTTACCCTGGCGACAGAGGTTTTTCTTCTACCAACTGCAAATATGTATTGATTTTCTTTTTTTCTTGGCATATCTTATTGGGCACTGGCCGTTGTTGCCTTTTCTCCTTTCAACTTGTCGGAATATAAGTGTTCGGATCCGGAAAAGACTTTTAATCGGGCCATTCTTACGTCTTGGAGTCTGTTTTTGGGCAACATTCTACGAACTGCTAACTCTATAATTTTTGTGGGGTTTTTTTCTCTCATTTCTGCAACAGTACGGGACTTAAGACCCCCGGGATAACCTGAGTGGCTCCAGTAGATTTTGTTTTTTTCTTTATTGCCCGTAACTTTAACACTTTTGGCGTTCACTACAACCACATAATCCCCTTGATCCATATGGGGGGAGTAAGTTTTCTTATCTTTACCCATTAAAACAATCGCCATTTCCGTTGCCAGGCGGCCCAGTATTTTATTTTGGGCGTCAAACAATCTCCAGGATCTTTTAATTTCGCTTCCTTTTGTTTGGTAACTTTTATACATAGTTTAGCCTTTGGTCGAACGAGTACTCTTTGGTAGTACGCTTTTCTCTTTTTCTGGTGTCTTTGCCAAAAGTTCCACCCGAGCTCGGGGAGAGGCGTCGCCTGATCTGGCATTTAAGTGTACGATCCTTACTGCACTTTGGCCTTCAGAAAGAGATTGACCCAAGGTAACAATCTCTGATGCCGCCTTTTGGCCAATACTCAAGATGCTTGATATTCTATTTTGGTCTGTTACTTTGTTTTCGGTGCTTCGAAGGAGTTTTTGTACAAAGCCTCTTAGGGCTTTTGCGCGAGCGGGAGAGGTTTCAAGTTTGCCGTTCTGAAAGAGATTTTTGGCAAGACTTTTATATAAAGCGTTTCTTGCACCCTTAGACCTACCGAGCTTTCTGGTTTTAACTCTTTTGAGCATTCTTTAAAATCTCCCTTAATTCTGCTCCCAGGTAACACCCTTTTCGGCTAGGGCTGCTTCGATAACTTTTGCTGATTTCTCTCCTAGATTTCTGACTTTTGCTAACTCTGCTCGGCCTGCTCCCAAAATATCTTCAACAGTTTCATAACCTGAGCCAATCAATGCGTTCCCTATTCTTGTGGGAAGATTAAGTTCTTCCACAGAAAGCTTGCTTGCCTTATTGTCTGATCTTGCTCTGGAGGGAGTAACCGTGGATTCTGCCTTTTCGGCCGGAGAAACAATGTGGTTAAGATATTGAATTAGTATCTTAGCCGCTTCTCGCAAGGAATCTTCTGGTGCTAGCGCTCCGTCGGTCCAAACCTCCATAGTAACCTTGTCGTAGTTAGTTACACGGCCGACTCGAGTTTCCTCTACCTTGTAGGCAACTCTCTTTACTGGTGAAAAGTCTGCATCTACCGGAATCAATCCTACAGTATTGGTCTTTCTTTCTTCGGCTGTTGAGTAGCCAACTCCATTTTCTACCTGGAGTTCTATGTCAAGTTTGGTTTTGTCGTCTGAGAGGGTTGCGATTGTCAAGTCGGGGTTGGCAATAATTACATCTGCTGGAGCCTTTATGCTTCCTGCCTTTACTTCTCCTTTGCCCTTTGCTGACAGAGTAAGTCTGACTGGTTTGTCTCCGTCGTAGGCAATTCTAATTTTCTTAAGATTAAGGAGGAGGTCTACGCCGTCTTCTTTAACGCCTTTGAGGGCGCTAAACTGGTGCTTAAGTCCGGAAATTCTGACTTGAGTGACTGCTGCACCACTTAGTCCTGTGAGCATTACGCGACGAAGAGCGGTGCCAAGAGTGTGGCCATATCCTTGTTCTAGGGGTTCGATTACAAACAGACCATAACCTGGTCTTGTTTCTTTTGCGTCTATTTGGAATGGTTGCATTTTTTAATGTCGTTCTCCTTTTTACAAAAATCGCACGGCTTTCGCCGTGGCTAGGGTATTATACGGTTTGTTATTCTATTTTTCAAGGTTATCTCGAGTAAGAACCTCTCGCTTGCCGCTCGAGAACCTTGTTCCGGGATTACCTGGAATAAGAACCTGAAGCTCGCGCTTCAGAACCTTGTTCCAGGATTACCTGGAATAGAATTCAACAATCTCTTGTTCGGAGAAGGGTTCTTGTATGTCGTCTTTTATGGGTAGCCGTTTAATCTTGCCTACTATCGCTTTCCTTTCAATCCATGCAGGCACACTGGCTTCTTTCCCCAAGAGATTTTTGATTTCTGGTATGTTTTGTGCCTTTATATCTAGGGAGACAACATCGCCTTCTTGGACTTGGTATGATGGTATGTTGACTTTCTTCTCGTTTACAAACACGTGTTTGTGGGATACAAGCTGGCGGCTGGCTGCACGGGTCGGAGTAAATCCTAGACGGTAAACAACATTATCTAGTCTTCTTTCTAGTAGCTCGGTTAGATTCTTCAGCTTTTGACTTTTCTCGACGTAGTCTGAAAATTGTTTCTCCGTGACGCCATAAATTCTCTTCGCCTTCTGTTTCTCACGAAGTTGCTTACCGTAGTCGGAGACTTTGCCGAGACCTTTCGGTCCGTGAACGCCGGGGGGGACATTTAACCGTTTAAGTTTTTGACCTTTTCCAAAAAGATCCACTCCTTCACGTCTTGATAGTTTGTTTTTTGGTCCTGTGTATCTCATATTTTCTTTTTCTTTGGTCAAACTTTTTTGAAAAGTTTGGTTACGATTGCGTAGCTTCTTGGCGAAGCTTATCGCAAGGTTCTCCGACAAAGTCGGAGGTTCTTATGCTCTCCTTTTCTTTTTGGCACGAGGTCCGTTGTATGGCATCGGGGTAACGTCTGCAATCATGTTCATTCTCAATCCAATACCTTTTATGGCACGTAATGCAGCATCTCGACCTGGTCCGGGACCCTTGATAAACACGTCGACGCTTTTCATAGAAAATTCGTCACGAGCCTTCCTGATTGCTGATTCTACGGCTGTGGTAGCAGCATAGGGGGTCGCTTTTCTTGTTCCCTTAAAACCCGCTCGGCCGGAAGAACCCCAGGACAAGGCATTTCCCTGGTCGTCGGTAACAGTTATTAGGGTATTGTTGAAGGTTGCTGTAACAAAAACCTTTCCGTAGGGAACGGGTTCTTTAGTTTTTGCTTTTGCTTTTATTTGTTTTGCCATATTTATTTCTTGTTGGTGGCGGGTTTGGCAGTGGTCATTTTTGTCAAAGCTTCTTTTTTGAATGCCCCCACTGTTTTTCTCAACCCTCTCTTAGTACGAGCGTTACTTCTTGTTCTTTGTCCTCTGGCAGGAAGATTGCGGGCATGTCTTGTTCCTCTGTATGAACCGATGTCACGCAGGCGTTGTATGTTTTGACGAACCTCACGTTTTAGGTCCCCTTCTACAGAGTAAGTCTCCACGGCTTTTGCGATTTTGGCAACTTCTTCTTCGGAAAGTTTTCCTGTTCTTGTATCGCCCGAAACATCTGCTTCTTTAAGAATGTTTCTTGCTCTTTCCCAGCCAATACCATAAATTAAGGTTAGGGCGTAGTCTATTTTTTTATTCTCTGGGAGGTCTATGCCTGCTATTCTTGCCATAAGTTATCCTTGCCTTTGCTTGTGTTTTGGTGTTTTGCAAATCACAAATAGAACCCCTCGCCGTTTGACGAGTTTACAATCTTTGCAAATTTGTTTGACCGATGCTCTTACTTTCATTTCTCTCTCCAGACGACCCTGCCTCTTGCGTCATCGTAAGGGGTCATTTTCACCCTTACTCTGTCACCCGGCAGGATTCTTATAAAATTCCGTCTCATTTTTCCAGCAACTGTTGCTATAACCGTTCTGCCATCGTCTAGTTGGATTTTAAACATTGTGTTGGGTAGAGACTCCAAGACAATTCCGGCAACTTCTTGATTTTCGTCTTGGTTTTCCATATTCCAGCAGAAAAGATCTTAACGCTATTCAGGCTGTTAGGATACGAGGGGGGCCATTTTTAATAGGCACAATGGTTTCCTCAAATAGCGCTGCTATTTTACCATCTCGGGTACTTATTGTCCAACCGTCTTCGCCTGAAAGAATAAGGTCGTTCTCGCCTTGGACATATATGACTTCTATTGCTAAAACTGCGCCCTCGGGAATCTCAGGAGAAACTTCGACTGGTCCTTCCCAAAAACAAGGTATTTGAGGATCCTCATGGAGATTTCTACCCACTCCGTGTCCTGTTAGATCCTGGACAGGGGTATACCCTCGGGCGGTTAGGGATTCTTCCATTGCTTTTGAGATTTGAGCAATGTTGTTACCAACTTGAGCTTGGGCAATTGATTTTTTTAAGGCCTCTTTTCCAGCGTCCAAAAAATCCTTAGTCTTTTCCGGAATCTCCCCTACGGGAGCAGAGAACGCGCTGTCGTTGTGGAAGCCTTTATAAAAGATACCAACATCAACTTTTACGATGTCTCCGTTTCTGAAGGGAAGCTTAGTAGGGATTCCGTGTACGACACCGTCATTTATGTTTATGCAGGTAGTCCAGTGGTAGTTTTTAACCATCTTGAAAGAAGGTTCCCCGCCTAAGTCGTGAACTAGGTCTTCTGCTTTCTTGTCTAAATCCTGGGGGATGGCACCGGGGAGTATCATTTTCCTTAGCTCATTTTTTATTTGAGCTAGTTTTTTACCACCTTCGGCCATTATTTCTATTTCCTCGGGAGTTTTGATTTTGATCATTCTTTAATTTCGCCTAAGAAGAGCTCGCTTTCTTTTCTATGTCACGCGCGACTTCCTCAACGGTCCTGTCTCCATCTATCTCTTCTAGGATCCCTTTTTGTCGATAAAAATCAAGGATAGGTTCTGTTTCTTCGTGGTAGACTTTTAGTCTTTTTTCTATTAACTCGGGGGTATCGTCATGTCTTTCTCTTTTTGATAAGCGTTCTTTAACAGTTACGTCTCCAACTTTGAGATAGAAAATTTTGGTTATGGGAAATTTTATCATTTGGGCTTGCTCCAGGGTTCGAGGAAATCCATCTACGACAATATGCTCACTGTTCTCGTGTTCATATAAATACTTTTCTACAAGTTGTTCGGTGATTTTTTCGTCAACCATTTCACCTTTTTCCATGGCTTTTTTTATATCTTGTGCGGCAGGATCATTGCCTTGGGCAGCATAGTAGAGAAGATCTCCTGTGTTCAGGTGTGGGCTGCCTAGATTTTGGGCTAGGGTTTGTGCCTGAGTAGTTTTCCCTGTTCCAGGGGGTCCCATGACGAGAAATATCTGTGGAAACATTTTTGTCATCGAAGAAACTTATCGTAGTTACGAGCTACAAGTTGGGCCTCTAGTTTTTTCACAGTTTCTAGGACTACTGAGACGACAATCAAGATACCTGTTCCTCCAATTGCGAGATTGGTAACGTTTGTAGCGGACTGAATAACCGAAGGGAGTACTGCTATTGCCCCTAAGAAAACTGCGCCGATTAGTGTAACTCTTAGAAGTATGAAATTAAGATAGTGTGTTGTTTCCACTCCGGGCCGAATTCCAGGGATAAATCCGCCGTGTTTTTTGACTTCATCTGATATTTTTGTTGGGTTAAAAACGATGGCGGTATAAAAGAAAGTGAACCCTACAACTAGCAAGAAGTATGTGGTTTCATAAATTGCGGATTGGGGCTGAAACCATATCCCTAAATCTGATGCAAATCTTGCCAGCTGTGGATTGGGAACCTTAGACAGGAATTGACTTAGCATTGTCGGGGCAAGAACGAGTGAGATTGCGAAGATTATTGGGATAACACCTGCTTGATTGAGCCTCAAGGGTAGATGAGTTTGATTAGAAACAACACCTGAACGCCCGGCGTGGCGTGCATACTGGATTGGTATTTTCCTTATTGCTTCGTTCATGAAAACTACGCCTGCGATAACAATTACTGAGACTAGAGAGAAGACAACTGCAGGAAAAATGTCTTCGGTGGCGCTTGTTGTTAGAGTTTGGCTTGCGGTTATTGGTAGACGGCCTACGATTCCTGCGAATATTAAAAGAGAGATTCCGTTGCCAATACCATATTCAGTAATCAATTCACCCAGCCAAACTGCAAACATTGTTCCAGCAGTCATTGTAACCACTAATACAAATAACGAGACGGAAGACAGACCGGCAACGACTCCTTGGCTGTTTAGCAAGAAATACATACCAATTGCTTGTACTGCGGCGAGGGGGATTGTTAAGAAACGGGTGTATTGATTCATTTTTGCCCGACCTGCTTCTCCTTCTTTTGCTAGCTCTTCTAGTTGGGGAAAAACTAAAGTTAGGAGCTGAATAATTATTGAAGCGTTGATGTATGGGTTAATTCCTAAAGCTAGTATTGAAAAATTTGCTAGTGTTCCTCCTGAGAAAACATCAAGAAGTGATAAAAAGGGGCTTTGGAGAAAAAGATTTCTTAGTGCTTGATGGTCTACTCCTGAAGCAGGGATATGAGCAATGAGGCGAAAGATTGCGAGGAGTAGGGCGGTTATCAGGAGTTTTTTTCTTATTTCGGGAGACGACCAGAGGTTGGACAGGGCAGAGGTCAGAGTCATTGACTTACGGTTCCTCCTGCGTTAACAATAGCATCGTTAGCGTTTTTGGTTGTAGGAAGAGAAACTGTGAGTTTCTTTGTGACGACTCCATTAAGAACTATTTTAACATCTTTCTTTTTTAGGAAGTTGGCAACTAAGCCTTTTTCTTTAAGAGAGGCTAGACTAACGGTTGCTCCTGAATCGAATTTGTTAAGTTCTCTTGTTGAAAGGCTAATTTTTTTGCCAGGCTTAAGCCTTCCTTTACCGCGCAGGACTGGAAGCCTTTGAACTAAAGATTTCTTATTTTTTTGGCCCTCGAATAGGGGGTGAATCTTGCTTCTTGATTTTTGTCCTTTTTGTCCTCGCCCCACAGTATGTCCACCCTTACCGCTTCCGTAGCCACGACCTACTCTTTTTTTTCCATGAGATACTGAGCTTGGAAGATTATTTAGTGAGATCATTTTGCGTTCTCCTTATTTCTTTTTATGAATTCTTGTTTTTCACCTAATTCGCTTAGTTTTGTTAACGCTTCCATTGCGGCATAAAGATTTGCAGTTTTACTATTGCTTCCCAAGATCTTCGCGATAACATCTTTTACTCCCGCAGATTCAAAAACTGCTCTTAACGGCCCGCCTGCTACGATTCCAGAACCTGCTGGAGCAGGTTTTAATAAAAGTTTTGCTGCACCATATTTAACGGATATTTGGTAGGGAATCGTTGTGCCTTTAAAGGGAACTACTATTAGGTTTTTCTTGGCTTGGCTAATAGCCTTCCTTATTCCTGACACAACGTTTGGGGCCTTACCTAATCCGACACCAACTTTTCCTTTCCTATCTCCGACTACTACCAGCGCAGAAAATCTAATTTGGTTCCCCCCTTTGGTTTTTTTAGAAATGCGATTTATTTGAATAACTGTTTCGCTAAATTCCTGTATTCTGTTGTTTTCCATTAAAATTTAAGCTCCTTTCTTGCGCCTTCTGCGAGGGCCTTTATTCTACCATGGTAGGGTTTGGCTCCTCGATCAAAAATTACTTCTTTTATTTTGTGTTCTTTTGCTTTTTGTCCAATTACTTCTCCCACTTTTTGGGCAATGTCGTTGTTTTTCCCGCGAAGATTAATATCTTTGTCGCTGGCAGAAGTTAATGTCTTACCATTCTTGTCGTCTATTATTTGGGCATATATATGGGTGTTGGAAACAAAAACGGATAACCTGGGTTTTGTTCCAGTATCGAGTCTTGCCCTTGTTCGACGGGCTCTACTTTTCTTTTTTTCGGATCGTGTTGTAATGCGATTTCTTAGCATTTAGGCTTTACCTCCAACTTTTGCTGACTTACCGGCCTTCCGTCTTACGTATTCGTTTTCGTAACGAACTCCTTTGCCCTGGTAGGGCTCGGGTGGTCTTGCGGCACGGATATTGGCTGCAGTTTGCCCTACAAGGTATTTATCTAGTCCTGATACTGTAATTTTGTTTTCTTCAATGGAAAACGAGATACCTTGTGCAGGATTGAACTTTACTGGATGGGAGAAACCAAGTGCTAGTACCAAGGTCTTGTCCTCCAGTCTGGCCCTATAGCCTGTTCCAATTAAGGCTAGTGTTTTTTTCCATCCGATGCTTACTCCTGTTATGCCGTTGGTGATTAAGCGAGCAAATAATCCGTAAATCTTTTGGGCAAATAAGGTGTTAGATTTTTTTATTACTCTGATAACTTCATCCTTTACTTCAACAGAAAGCTCCGAGGGGATTCGGTAGGAAATTTCCCCTTTAAGCCCGGATATGTTTATTACTTCTCCCTCCAGGTTGATTTTTACGCCTTCAGGGATTTGTATTGGTTTTTTTCCTATTCTTGACATGACTTTTTTACCAGACCATTCCTAAGACTTCGCCGCCTAGACCTCTTTTCCGAGCTTGACGATTAGACATTACTCCTTCTGGCGTGGAGATTATGGATATTCCGAGACCTCTTGCCGGGCGGGGAAGTTCGGTTGCTTTTCTGTAGATTCTTAATCCTGGTTTTGAAACGTTTTTAATACCGGTGATTAAAGGTTTTCTGTGGGCATAGGAAAGAACCAATATAAGATTGTTGTCTTCTTTTCTAAAACTCTGAGCGTATCCCTCTTCCTTTAAAACACGGGCTACCTCCTCTCGCAAGCGAGAGTGGGGAGAAGATACTTCGGCTGCACGATTTGCAGCAGCGTTTCTTATTCTGGTTAAAAAATCTCCTACTGGGTCTGTTACCATGATGTTGAATTCGAGAGGACACCAAATGTTTCCTCTCGACGCTCGCGAGCCAAGCTCGGCCTATCGGCTAAACTCGCTGCTCTCCTTCCTTTTGTTGGTATGGTTTGTGTTCATATTTAATTACCAAGACGCTTTCCTTATCCCTGGAATCTCGCCTTTTGATGCGAGTTCGCGAAAACACAGGCGGCAAATTCCAAACCGACGGATGTATCCCCTGGGACGACCACAACGAGCGCACCTGTTGCGGTATCTAACTGTGAATTTGAGATCTTTTGTTTCTCTGATTATTTTTGATTTTTTAGCCATGTTTCTGTATTCTTTAGTATATCAAACTATTACATCTTTTTCTTTTCGAAGGGCATTCCCAGTTCTTCTAAAAGTCTTTCGCTCTTTTGGGGATCTTTAGTATTAATAGAGATTGTTATCTCCAACCCCTTTGTTCTCGTTATTTTTCCCAGATCTATTTCAGGAAAAACCGTGTGTTCTGAAAAGCCTAGCGTGTAGTTGCCCTGTTGATCGAAGGACTTTCTTGATACGCCCCTAAAATCCCTTAGGCGTGGAAGAACGACATTTAGCAGTTTGTCTAGGAACGTGTACATTCTTTTTCCTCTCAAAGTGACCGCGACACCTACCGGTTGCCCCTCTCTAACGTTAAACCCGGCGATAGATTTTCTGGATTTTCTGATCGATGGTCTTTGTCCGGCAATACTTGCTAATTCTGTTACTGATTTTTCTTGCTCATCCTTGTTTTCTTTGATTTCACCTATACCCATGTTCAAGGTTATTTTTGTAACCTTGGGGCTCGCCATAGGATTTTTGACGCCAAACTCTGAAGAGAGTTTCGGAGCGACATTTGTTTGATAGTGCTCGAATAGTTGTGGCATGGTTTACTTTTTAGTACCCCCTTTATTATCAACTTCAGAACCGCATTTGGCGCAAATCCTTCTCTTTCCACCACTTTTGTCGACCTTGTAACTTACGCGGGTTGGTTTTTTACAATTTGCACAAAGTAAAGCCACATTTCCTATGGGGAGGGGTCTATTAAACTCAATTAATCCTCCCGGTTCCTGACCGTACCTTTTCTTAGCCCGCTTGTAAACGTTTAGTCCGCTTACCAAAACCTGGTCTGATTGTGGAAAAACTTTTTCTACTTTACCTTGGCGATTTTTGTCTTTACCGGCAGTGATAATAACTTGGTCTCCTGTGTGTATTTTCATAGTTTTTAGGCAACTTCCTGGGCAAGGGATGTTATTCTCGTGAATCCTTTGTCTCTTACTTCTCGCGCAACGGGGCCAAAGATACGAGTTCCTCTGGGGTTTCCTTGGTTATCGATAACTACTCCCGCATTGTCGTCAAACCTCACATAGCTCCCATCAATTCGTCTTGTTTCTTTCCGTGTACGTACGATGACGACTCTAACTTTTTCGGAATCTTTTACTACCCCTGTGCTGTCAGCACGATCGACGACGGCGTTGACAATGTCGCCAATACGGGCAATCTTCTTATTTGATCCCGGTATGCCAATAACTTTTAAAGCACGGGCGCCAGAATTGTCTGCGACTTTTAAAACAGTTCTTCGTTGAATCATACACTTATTTGGAGAGGGCTTTGCCTCTTCCAGCTCCCCCTTTCTTTCGACTAGTAATTGGTGCTTCCTTGCTCTTTTGTGTGCTTAGCACACTTGACTGGACTACTTTTGTTATTATCCAGCGCTTGGTTTTGGAGAGAGGTCTACATTCGGAAAATTCAACAACGTCTCCGGTTGCTACTCCAGTTGCGTCGTGAACCGGGTAACGCTTGGTTCTTTTGGTTCTTTTCTCGTAGAGCGGGTGTACCTTAAAACGAACAACTCCTACTATCGCTGTTTGTGCCGTTTTAATGCTTAATACCTTCCCTGTAAATTTTTTCATCCTTCGACTTCGCTCAGGACAAGTTCTTCTTGTCCTTTACCTACTCCTTTCAGTTCGGTTTCTCTGATCCAAGTTTTTAGTCTGGCAATCTCGAGTTTTAGGTTTTTTACCATCTTAACGTTTTTACTTTTCTTTCCTAGGGCTGCAATTTTTTCTAATTCAAACTCTTCTTGTTTTTTGACAAGAAGACTTTCTAATTCTTCGCTTGGTTTTTGGCTTAGGGTCTTTTTTTCTTCTCGTTTCATTCTTTGATTCCTTTCACTCGCTCAGGACAAGTTTAGTGCCTTCCCACAACTATTGTTGGAAATGGTAATTTAGCCGAAGCTTTTCTAAAGGCTTCGCGGGTTAGTTCTTCGCTAATCCCTGCTATTTCAAACAAAATCCTTCCGGGAGTTATAACTGCAACATATTCGGAAATGTCCCCTTTTCCCCCTCCCATACGGACACCGGCACCACGTGAGGTGATTGGTTTGTGGGGAAAAACTCTTAGCCAAACCTTTCCACCGCGGGATGTTGCATGGGCGATTGTGCGTCTTGCCGCTTCGAGTTGTTTTGCACTTAACCAGCCTCTACCTAGGCTTTTCAGACCATATTCTCCGAAATCGACTTTTGATCCACGCTCTGCCACACCTCTTCGGCGTCCTCGGAACGTTTTCCTGTATTTTGAATTCTTTGGCTGCATTTTTAGTTCTTCCTCTCCTCTGGTGGATAGATCCAGACTTTAATTCCAACGTAGCCACGCTTAAGTAGGACTCTTGCTTCGGCGTAGTCTATGTTTGCCCTTAGGCTTTGGGTGGGCACTGAGCCGTCTTTATACTTTTCGGTTCGCCCAATCTCTGCTCCATCGATTCTTCCGGCAAGAGAGATTTTTACTCCGCGGGCACCGGCTGCCATAACACGTTCCATGGTGCGAGTTACAACCCTCCTGTGGGGCATCCTTCTTTCAAGTTCTCCTACTATCCGTTGCGAGACAAGGCGAGCGGAAAGTTCCGGGTTTTTTACCTCCTCTACAATGACGTCAATTTTTGGGTGCGATGTATTGTTTGTTATGGGACTCAGGTTTTTTCTGAGAAAGTTCTTGGTCTCCTCGATTCCTGATCCTCCTCGGCCAATAACTATTCCCGGTCGAGAAACAGAAATTTTTATTGTCATTGCCTTGGGTAGCCTTTCTATTTCAATACTGTGAACTCCGGCAAGTTTGAATTTTTCCTCTAAAGCACGCCTTAACTTAATGTCTTCGAAGAAGAACTTTCGATAGTCGTCTCTGGTTGCAAACCAGCGAGACTTCCAGGTTCTGAATACTCCGGTTCTAAAACTAATAGGGTTAACTTTTTGACCCATGTGGGTAAACCGTTAAACGTTTAACGTTTAACCTCCTTTCCGTCTTTTTGTTGTTCAGTTTCTAGAATTACTGTTACATGGCTTGTCTTTTTTTGAATTGGATGGAATCTTCCCCTGGACACAGCTATTCCTCTTTTAAGAGTTGGGCCTTGGTTGATTTGTAGTTCCTTTACTTTTAAAACCCCTTCAACTTTTGAGTTGTTCTTTGCATTGGCAATCGCAGTTTTTATAACTTTTGCTAAGACCACTGCTGCTTTTTGGGGCACTAGTTCTAAATAAG
Organism: Candidatus Blackburnbacteria bacterium RIFCSPHIGHO2_12_FULL_44_25; assembly: GCA_001816455.1. Classification (GTDB taxonomy): domain Bacteria; phylum Patescibacteriota; class Microgenomatia; order UBA8517; family UBA10165; genus 2-12-FULL-44-25. The sequence goes on along the minus strand of MHCB01000010.1, from coordinate 17,162 downwards.
AAATTGCTTCTTCTGGTGAGTTGGCTTTTTTAATAGAACTAGCAATCAGCCGCAACTTGCGCGGACTCACTCTGGCGAATTTTTGTTTGGATACAATTAACATGTTAGGTCTTATCCATGGTTCGTTTGACCACTTGTCCATGTCCTCTGAATGTTCGGGTCGGGGCAAATTCCCCAAGCCGGTGTCCAACCATATCTTCCGTTACGAAAACTTCGATAAAATTCCTGCCATTATGCACCATAAATTTTTGACCAACGAATTCTGGGGCAATCTGGCTTGCACGAGCCCAAGTTTTGATGCCTTCCTTTTTGCCGTTTAGGGAAGACTTCGCCACTTTTGCAATTAGTTTTTTGTCTACGTATGGTCCTTTTTTTGTTGAACGACTCATTTTTTATGGTCTCCTTCTTTTGACGATTAAGTCTTTTGAATACTTGTTTTTATTTCTGGTCCTTACGCCACGGGCAGGCTTACCCCATGGAGTTTTGGGGGGCATACCCTCTCCGGACCTTCCTTCTCCTCCGCCGTGAGGATGGGCGGCAGGGTGCATGGCTACTCCTCGGACGCTTGGGCGTATGCCCAAGTTGCGTTTTCTGCCGGCTTTTTTGAGATTACCTCTGGTTTCTCCGGAAGACTGGCCTATGGTTGCGTATACCTCTCCGAGGAAACGCCTTAGCTCGCCAGAAGGTAATTTTACCAGAATCCAGGCTTCTTCTCTACCTTGGATGGTTGCACTTAAGCCTCCGCTTCGAACCATCTGTCCGCCTTTGTTGGGAGTAATCTCAATGTTAAAGATTGAAGTTCCTACTGGGATTCTGCTTAAAGGAAGGCTGTTGCCTGGTTTTATGGGAGCTGCCTGCCCAGAAGTGACTGCGTCCCCAACTTTTGATTCTTTGGCTGCGAGAAGATACCGTTTGTCTCCGTCTGGATAGACAACGAAAGCAAGACGCGTGTTTCTGTTGGGATCGTACTCGATTGCGCTGATCTTCCCAGTAATATCCCTTCTCTCGCGGACAAAGTCAACCACTCTCATAAAGCGTTTGTGTCTGCCCCCTTGATGGCGTACTGCAATGTGGCCTTGGGAATCTCGGCCGGATTTTTTAGGTAGTATTATTTTAAGTCTTCTCATCTTTATTTCTTTTTCTTGTTCTTGTTCTTCTTTTCTTCGATTTCGAACAAGTCTATTTTTTCTTTTTCGGGTAGTTTAACAGTTACCTTTTTAAGACTTTTTGTGCGACTTTGGGTTCTTTTTTTTCCAAAACGTTTGACTTTACCTTCAATGTTTCTTGTTTTAATGTCTAGGACGTGTACACCAAAGGCTTTTTCTATTGCAATCTTGCTTGAATTTTTGGTCGCAGCAGGTTCAACTAAAAAGGTATATTGGTTACGAGTTTGGGCAAGTAGTAATGTCTTTTCTGTGATTTGTGGTTTAAGCATTTTTAACCCCTCTTTTGGTTAAGACTTCAACGGCTTCTTGAGTTAAAACCAAATTGCTCGCTTTTATAACATCGTAAGTACTAAGTTCTTGTGCGCGTACTAGCGAAAGGTTTTCGATATTTCTCCCGGCTCTAAAGATGTTTTCTTTTCCAGAATGAACGAGGGTTAGTTTCTTGAACCCTGCTTTTTTGAGAAACGTATTAAGATTTTTTGTTTTAGGCTCTATCCCCTCAAGGTCTAAAGCGACCGAGAGTTTTTTATTGGTGACTTTGTCGGAAAGACTTGAGATAAAAGCTAGCCGCGCCATTTTCTTAGGTAATTCGAGTTTGTAATTTTCGAAATTTTTTGGGCCATGAGCACGCCCACCACCAACATAAATAGGAGCCGAGCGGGCACCGTGGCGGGCACCTCCTGTTCCTTTTTGCTTGTATACCTTTTTGGTCGTACGGTTTACTTGAGCCCGGGTTTTGGTATGAGCAGAGTTTTGGCGCTGTCTTCCTAGATAAACTCTTATTGCTTGGGCAACAAGGCGGGTGTTTGATTTTTGGCCAAATAAGCTCTCAGGTAAAGAAAAATCACCTTTTTGTTCTCCGGACTTTGTGTACGCGGGAACCATTATGCCGGTTTTTTTGGGAGCGGATTTGGTTGGTTTTTTGGTGGCGGTTTTACTCTTTGCCGGCATTATCTTTTTCCTCCTTTTCTGTTTCGTCTGCTTTCGATTCTTCTATTTGAGTTTCTGGTTGTTCAACTTCTATTTGGGTTTCTGTTTCATTTTGTTGGGCTGAAGCATTTTCTGTTGGGAATTCGTATTGTTTTTTGCTTTTACCTATCTTTTTTATTAGGAGAAGGGACCCCGGGCCTCCTGGGACGACTCCTGATAGGGTTATTTGTCCTGTTTGATCGTCAACTTTTAAAACAACAAGGTTTTTGATGGTTGATGTTTCGTTGCCCATTCGGCCGGCCATCTTTTTTCCTTTATAGACACGGCCAGGAGTCGTGCCTTGTCCTATTGAACCTGGGGCACGATGACGGTCAGATTGACCGTGGGTTTTTGGTCCTCCCGCAAAACCGTGGCGTTTGACGCCTCCTGCGAATCCTTTTCCTTTGGAAACTCCGGTTACTTTTACAAGATCGCCAGACTCTAAAAGTTCAGAAGGTTTAATTTTTGCCCCCACCTCAAAGCTTTCCTCTTTATCTAGTCTCACTTCTCTCAAAAAACGAGGAGCCTTTTTATCTTCTTTTAAGGCTCCTTTCAGGTGTCCGAGTATGGGTTTTGAGGTATTTTTAAATCTTTTTTCTCCGAATCCTATTTGGACTGCCCAATATCCGTCGCGGTCTTGACTTTTAACTTGGGTTACAAGTTGCGGTCCGCTTTGAAGCAAGGTCGCAGGAAGCCTTCTACCATTTACGGTAAAAACTTGAGACATATTTTTCTTTATTGCTAAAACTGTGTTCATTCTTATTAAGTTTTGGTGTTTACACACAAAAAGGCGCCTCCTGGCGCCTAGATTATTGAAGGCTCCATTGGCACGGACTTTTTTCAGGAAGGAGTTGTTTCCACCTGCACGTTAGGCATGAGTATAGCAAAATAATAGGAAACTCGCAAGAAATTTATACCAGCGGTGGTCCGTCGAATTAAACGAGCCCTCGACAACTTCCAACCTCAGGGAGGTAAAAAATCGCGAGGGCTCAAGGGCTCTAGACTCCGGATTTCCGTGAGGCGGACACGCCAACATCCGGGCGCGGGCGGTCAGGCCAGCCGTAGACATCGCGCCCAGGGCCACCGAAGCAGCCGACGAGGACACAGTTGCCGAGCGACGTCATGTCCCGAACACGGGCGTAGCGCAGCTGGTTTGGGTATCTCTTGGTCTGCTGGTAGTAGAACAGGTTCTTAGCGGACTCTTCCACCCCAGTCGGAATCTCGTATTCAGGCGGAAGCATCTGCTCTTGCGCTTTCTGTCCCTTGTTCTCGGAACCCGGTACGATCTCTTTTAAAAGAAGGTACCAGCGGAATTGGCACGCAGTGTCGATCGCAAATGGTTGCGATTCGTACCAGGCGCCAGAGCCGGAATAGAACTTGGGTTGACCCTTGCGGTGCAGCTCGTTGAGCTGCCACAGGGTCAGGGGATTCCCGCCGAGCGTATCCAAGCCTAGGAACGCGAAGTGCGTGTCTTTGATCCGCCTCCCTTCGACGAACGGGCAAGGGCCGTTGAGTGCGTCGACGCTCCAAGGAAATCCCACAACTTGCGCAAGCTGAGCCTCGGAGAAGCTGACGTCGTAATGCGTCGCCCACTCGGGGATCCCGAAGAAGTTCTTACTCATAACTCCCCGCGCCAGTCTGTGGGCTTCGGGTTCCTCGACTTGGGTTGTCTGCTGACCTCCGGTCTGCCAAAAGTGTACCAACCGCCGACGGAGTCCTGCGTCATTGATGCAAGCTTGCAAGTCATCCAAAAGAAGACCTGCCTGCTCCATGCGCCGATACCACTCTGCGACACGACCGAGAACTTGGCTGGGGCTTTGGTTCGCAATGGACGGAGCCATCGCACACCTCCTGTTAAGGTACTTCTTGGGTTTGTGCCCAAACACACCAGCTTCACTTTGAAGCTAATGTGTTATTGTATCATGGGCTATGGGATAAGTTAAGTGGGAATTAGGGGATACTCCCGGGGCCTCGCTACCCTGTGCACGTGGCTTCAAGTGAGGTTAGAGTGAAAGGCTTAGGTTGGGATACCCTTTGCCTGGGGACGGGTTTGTGGTAAAATTTGCGATATGAAGGTGTATAAATTTACGGTTGTTTTTACTCCTGAAAGGGGAGAAGAAGATGTATACAACGTTTCTGTGCCTGCTTTTCCAGAAATAGCGACTTTTGGCGAATCGTTGGCGGAAGCTAGGTTTATGGCGCAAGATGCGTTGGAGTTGGTTGTGCTTTCAAGTCTAGAAGGTGGGGAGGCAATACCATCTAATAAAAGACCCAAAAAGGTTGTAAGAGGTGTAATAGTCGAAGATATTCTTGTTACGGTCTCCCACGAGGTAAAATCAACACCTCTTACACTGGATGTCAAAACTGCCTTTTCTTAAGTCTCGAGAGGTCTTATCTCTTCTTTTTGCTTGTGGATTTGAGAAGGTATGTACAACAGGAAGCCATATTAGACTTCGAAAAGGAAAGCACCTCGTTACTGTAGCATTTCATTCCAAAGGTTCGATACCCGTGGGAACTTTGAAATCAATAATTAGACAATCTGGGTTAACTCAAGAAGAATTTTTCAAAAGGAAACCCTAGGCCATATCTGTAATTTGTAAACCTGGGTTTTGGGGACCCTGTCTGCCGTTTGTAAAATAACGCGCAATTAACTGCGCTACTGTGAACAGGTTTTATTATGGTCAACTAGATCTTAACCTCGATCGAAACTCCTGCGGGGAGGTCCATGTTGGAGAGGGCGTCAATTGTTCTTTCGTTTGGGGAAATAATATCGATCATTCTTTTGTGGACTAGCATTTCAAAATGCTCTCTGGCGTTTTTGTCTACATGCGGAGAGGTTTGGACGACTGTTAAGTGGCGATCTGTTGGAAGAGGGACTGGGCCGATTATCTTTGAACCACTGGCTAAAACCGCGTCAACAATTTTTGCTGCCGCTTCATCTATTACCCTGTGGTCGTATGACTTTAAACGAACTCGTATTCTGCCTGCTACTGCCATATGGATTAGTTAATAGTGCACAGTGCAAAGGGAAGTGTAACACAGGCTGTGCCTAAAAACAAAAAATAGGCTTCTTGTTAGCCTATGTACTATGCGCTATGTTCTATTTTCTATACCCTGTGTTCTAAAAGTTATGCAACAACTTTTGATATTACTCCTGCTCCGACTGTTTTGCCACCTTCTCGGATAGCGAATCTTAAACCTTCTTCCAAAGCTACGGGTTGGATGAGTTTTACTTTCATTTTAGCGTTGTCGCCAGGCATAACCATTTCTACGCCTTCGGGAAGAGTTACCTCACCTGTGACGTCTGTGGTTCTTATGTAAAATTGGGGTTTGTAGCCTGAAAAGAATGGTGTATGTCGACCGTTTTCTTCTTTACTTAAGATATAAACCTCTGCTTCAAATTCTGTGTGGGGGGTGATTGATCCAGATTTTGCTAAAACTTGACCTCTTTCAACGTCATCTTTTTCGATTCCTCGGAGAAGAACTCCGACGTTGTCGCCTGCTTGGCCTTCGTCGAGACTCTTTCGGAACATTTCAACGCCAGTTACAACGCTTTTTACTGTTGGTTTCAAGCCGACGACTTCGATTTCATCGTTTACTTTGACTACTCCGCGTTCGATACGACCGGTAACAACTGTTCCACGACCTTTTATAGAGAAGACGTCTTCGACTGCCATCAAGAAAGGTTTTGTTATTTCCCGTTCCGGGGTTGGGATATAGTCGTCGACTGCTTTCATGAGCTCAAGGATTTGCTTTTCTGCTTCTGCATCGCCTTCAAGGGCTTTTAGGGCTGAGCCTCGGATTATAGGGATTTCGTCTCCTGGATATTGATATTTTGATAGAAGTTCTCTGATTTCAACTTCGACAAGATCTACAAGTTCGGGATCGTCGACCATATCAATTTTATTTAAGAAAACAACGATTGACGGAACATTTACTTGGCGAGCAAGAAGAACGTGTTCCCGAGTTTGAGGCATTGCGCCGTCTGGGGCTGAAACAACTAGAATTGCGCCGTCCATTTGGGCGGCACCTGTAATCATGTTTTTAATGTAATCTGCGTGGCCTGGAGCGTCGATGTGGGCGTAATGGCGTTTTTCAGTTTCGTATTCGATGTGGGTGATGTTAATCGTCACTCCGCGTTCTCTTTCTTCGGGAGCATTGTCTATGTCACCATAACCCATTGGTTTGGTTGTATTCCCAGATTGCTTGGAGAGAACAGTCGCAATAGCTGCAGAAAGAGTAGTTTTTCCATGGTCAACGTGACCAATGGTTCCGATATTTACGTGTGGTTTTGTTCGATCAAATGTTGCCATTGTTTTTCATCTCGAGACAAAACCTTACGGTTTTTTCTCGACGCTCGTCAGCTTGAGCTGACCCTTTGGGCAAGCTCGCTGCTCTTTTTCCCTTATAGACAATTCTAATCGTTCCGGAAGGAAAAAACAAGCAGATCAGCATATTTGCCGATCCGAAGGATATTTTAACGCCGCAATTTGTGCGTGTCAAGCATTGGGTTTTTGAGGCACACGATTACTGTAATTTTCTAGCATTTTGACTTAGAGGAATATAATATGTGTGCCCTCTTGGCAGCACAAGTAAAAGGAGAACGGACGTGTTGGAGTGGCTGATCATCTGGATGGTGCTAGTTGGCATCGTGATACCGGCCCTTTTTGCTTTGGTGGGAATGATAGCTGAGGAATGGGGGGCACCGGAAGGGTCCAAGTAGTCGCGGGGTTGTGGTATACGTATTGTTCTGGGGAGGACTGAAATGTTGGGGTTTTTTCTCATTCTGGCGGTGCCCCTTGTTGTGTTTGGTGTTTGTTGTGTGTTGATGGGGATTTTGGAAGAAGTGGAAGTGCGGGGGAGTTCCCCAGAAGAGAAGTGGGGTTACCCTCCTAAGCGTAAGTAGTGAGGAGTTTCATGCACGAGAACGAGCAGGGGCGAGGCTATGACGGGGAGTTCTTTGACGACCCCGATGCACCAGTAGACAAGCCGGACTGGTTCAGAGAACGATTTTCCAACCGTCATCGGCTGTCCGCGAGACAGAAAAGGGGGCTCCTAGCACTGGCTCGGGAATTTGAGAGGAGGGCCTCTTCGGTCGATGACCAGGGTGACTATGAGGCACCACGTCACACTGGCCCGAGCGGCTATCTTCTTTTCTAGCTCCGGTTTCTGCGCCGAGGGGTAAGTTTGTTTCGCGAGAGCGAGCGACTTACCCCTTTTGTCATTCTTGGGGTCAACGCGTTTGACTACTGGCTTGAAACGTATCACACGAGTGTTATACTCCTCTCAACTGCCTGGCATCTTTGACAACATTAAGGGAAAGGAGGGCTTGAGATGGCCACAGGTGTGGTGCGGCAAACTGCTACAGGGCAAGTGTTCGGCGCAGCACCTAAGGTTTCCGAGCTTTCCGCGAAGGCGCAACGCCTGGGTTTGGAAACACGCGGGGATGTGGAGGCTGAGTTCCTTAGGGCAAAGGCCGGCTGGTCGAAAGGGACAGCATACCACTGTCCTTTCTGCGACAGGGAGTTTTGGAGCCCGTCGGGAGCACGGAAGCACATGAAGACCCAGGGGCATCCCGTTTTACGATGGGACTGGTACTAAGGGGGGTTTTCGTGATGTCACAGAGTGCTGATTCGAACGATGTTAGGCAGCGCCTCGTGGACGCGGAAGAGAATCTGGCTCGTGCTGCGCGGCGTGTAAGGGTTCTTCGGGGAGAGATGTTGTGTGGTCATTACAACCCCGATGAGCTCGATGAGGCTATCAAAGAATATCGGGAAGCTAAAGCGCAGGCTGGTAAGGCACATGTGGCTTGGATTCAAGCGCGTCGGCAGGAGTGCAGAAAGCGCGGTACGCCTCAAGAAGCTCCACCGGAGGCATTGGGAATTTCGCTACCTCGTGTGCTTTTTTTTCGGTGGCTGTATGAGACCGGACGCATGAGTGGCTGGCCAGAAAGCAAGGTGGGGAAGAATGCCATCTGACAAACCAACATGGGCAGGACGCTCACAAGAAACAGACGGGAGCGACCTCAAAACCCAATGGCAGCGGCTAAAAAAAGGACCGGTTCATTTCTTTGGTATGGACGAAGGGCGCCCAATAGGGGCAGTGGAGAGGCGAGAAGACAGAAGGCCACGGCCCACATGGGTCGATGACGGCAATGGCCGCTCTGATCTGATTTAGTGAGGGAGGAAAACGAAGGGAGGAGTCGGTCTGGGCCGAGGGGTGCGTTTTTGTGGAAACACAAGATGCGCCGCTCGGCCCTTTTTCATTTTTAGACAGGAGGATTTAGGGTATTGACATAGATAATTTTGGTTTGTATACTATGGGTAACAATTCAATAAAGGCGTTTGTACCAGAGTCGCGATCTGGGAGCTGAGAGTAAAAATACTCTACGGAAGTCAACCGTAAAATAAGACAAAGCGTGTCGGAAACGGAGCGCAGATAAAGAGCATTGGCTGGATTTTTAAGAGCCAGTGAACAAAAGGTGGCACCGCGGGAGATCCCGTCCTTGGAGGCAATAATAATATGTTGTTTTCAAAGACGGGATTTTTTGTTGGAAAAAATCTCGAATTTTCCCTTAAGGAGGGTTGCTGTGGTAGAGAGCATGGTGCGAGCGATACGTGCCGCAATCGAACGGTCCCCGCATCCTGTGGAAATCAGGAAATTACTAGAAGGAGACTCGTACGAAACGCTCGAAGCCGGGAGTCACGTGCTTGGCTGTACTGAGTGCTCAGGCTGGTTGCAAGGAACGGGAATGTGGTTTCGGGTGAACGAGCTTCGGGAGCTACTTTTACCAGAACCAACCACCACACCCATGCCCGAAGATGGCCCATGCTGTCGAGATTGGCCGCATCTGTATGGCTAGACTGACCGTCTAGGGAAAAAGCGCTGAGGGGTAAGTATTTTGATTGTTGCAAAACACTTCATATGCTTACCTCTCAGCCCACTCTTTGTTCGGCTACGAACCACTAACGATGAACTATTTATGCGTTTGAGCCTTGGCGAAGAGTGCCTCCGGAGGTGTTTTTAGCAACAATTTGTGCTGCTATACTTTGGGGGACTTCCTGGTAGTGACTTGGCTCCATGAAAGAGTTTGCTCGGCCTTGGGAAATTGATCTTAAGGTTGTTGCATACCCTGACATCTCGGCAAGGGGAACTAAGGCTTGGATTACTTGTAAAACTCCTCGGGACTCAGTTCCTAAAATTTGTGCTCTGCGGGAAGAAAGATCTCCTATGACGTCTCCCATAAAATCAGCTGGGGTAGATACAAAGACTTTCATGATTGGCTCGAGAAGTATCATCTCGGCTTTTTTTGTTGCTTCTTGTAGAGCCATAGAACCAGCAATTTTGAAGGCGATTTCTGAGGAATCAACATCATGGAAAGAACCGTCGTAGACTGCAATTTTTATATCAACCATCGGGTAGCCTGCCAGAATTCCATTTTCCATGGTTTCTTTGACACCTTTTTCAATCGCTGGAATGTATTCTTGGGGGATTGCTCCGCCTTTAATCTCGGAAACAAACTGCGAGCCTTCCCCTTTTCCCAGAGGTTCAATACGCAGCAGACAGTGCCCATATTGGCCTCGACCTCCGGTTTGGCGAATGTATTTTCCTTCGCCGGTTGCGATTTTTTTGATGGTTTCTCTGTAGGCAACTTGAGGAGCGCCGGTTGTTGCTTCAACTCCAAATTCACGCTTCATACGATCTACTAAAACTTCCAGCTGAAGTTCGCCCATTCCGGAAATTATTGTTTGGCCTGTTTCGTGGTTTGTCTTGACTTTGAAAGTCGGATCTTCTTCACCAAGCCTATTCATTGCGTAACCTAATTTTTCCTGGTCTTGGCGGGTATTTGGTTCGATTGCAAGCGAGATAACTGGTTCTGGGAAGGATATTGATTCGAGAATTATTGGCTTACTTTCGGTACAAACTGTATCGCCGGTTATTGTTTCCTTTAAACCCACTGCGGCAACGATTTCTCCAGCATATGTTTCTTCTACCAATTCTCTTTGATCTGCGTGCAAAAGTATGAGTTTACTTAGTCTTTCGGAGGTTCTTTTGGTGGGGTTATAGATTGTATTGCCTGACTTTAAGGTTCCTGAGTAGATTCTTAGCCAGACTAAACGGCCGATATGTGGGTCTACGTTGATTTTGAAGGCAAGCGCCGAGAAAGGTTCATTCTCGTCGGCTTTTCTCTCCTCCTCTTCTCCTGTTACCGGGTTTAACCCTTTTACGGGAGGAATATCTATTGGTGAGGGAAGATATTCGACGATTGCATCCAGGATCCTTTGGACTGTAGGCATACGGTTGTCGCCTCCTAGAATTGGGAAAAACTTCCCTTGTATGACTCCTTTTCTTATAGCGCCTTTGATTTCCGCAACGGTTAACTCCTGACCATCCAGATATTTACTTAATGTTTCGTCGTCAAATTCCGCGACGCGTTCTATGAGTTCTGCGCGATATTTTTGAGCTTTTCCCAGAAGATCTTCTGGGATTTCTTCTTCTGTTAGTTTACTGTCTTCTGTTCCTGAATAGGTAAAAGCTTTCATTTCAATAAGGTCGACGACTCCGTGGAGCTCGTGTTCCAAACCTATTGGCATATCGACCGGGGCTGCGTTTGGATTAAGGCGTTCTCTTATCGAGATAATTGATCCTTCCCAGTCTGCACCGATAAGATTAAGTTTGTTTAAAGCACAGATTCTGGGGACATTGTATTTGTCGGCCTGGTGCCAGACGGTTTCGGATTGAGGTTCTACTCCGGTTCTTCCGTCGAAGATCATGCAGGCTCCGTCTAAGACCCGGAGAGAACGTTCTACTTCTACAGTAAAGTCGATGTGGCCAGGGGTATCGATAATGTTTATTCGGTGTGGTTCTTGAGGGACGCTTCCCGGGCGGTTTGGGGTCCAAAAGGTGGTGATTGCGGCAGAAACGATTGTAATTCCCCGTTCTCTTTCTTGTTCCATCCAATCTGTAACAGTGTTTCCTTCGTCGACTGAGCCGTATTTATAGGTTTTTCCTGATTCAAAAAGGATACGTTCGGTAGTTGTTGTCTTGCCGGCGTCGATATGGGCAATAATTCCCATGTTGCGAATTTTCTCCATGGGGAGTTTTCTGTTTTCAGTTGTAGTTGTGATTAAAGAACCTTTTTTGGCGGCCATTGTAGATTGGGTTTTAGATGTTAGACACTAGACATTAGATCTTGTGTCAAAATAAAAAAGCACATTTCTATGTGCGTTGTGATTTTAGCAGACAGGCTTGTTTTGCGCAAGAAAAGAGGAATTACCAGTTGAAGTGTGCGAAGGCGCGGTTGGCTTCTGCTTGGCGTTCTATGTCAAGCTTTTTGGCAATTGCGCCGCCTTCACCTTTTGAGGCATCCATGATTTCTGCTGCGAGCTTTGCTGAGAACAGTTTATATTGGGCATTTGGGCGGCTGTTTGCTGTTTGGATAAGCCATCTTATAGCTAGGCTCTCTTTCCGGGGACCCCGGACAGGAGCGGGAACTTGGTAGGCTGCGCCTCCTATTCTTCTGGGGCGGACTTCCATTGAGGGTTTTATGTTGTCGATCGCTTTTAAAAAAGTTCTTAGGGCGTCCTCGTTTGTTTTTTCGGCTATTTCTTCAAAAGCTTTATAGACTTGGCGTTGGGCAACTGAGCGTTTGCCGTCAAACATTGCACGGTTTATTAGCTTTGTAACTAATTCGTGTCCATAGATCGGATCGGGTTGGATGTTTCTTTTGTAGTTTTTGGCTCTTCTCATATAATTAGCACATAGAACACAGTGCATAGTGCATAGATTTTTTAGGTAGCTGCTGCCTTGGAGGGGCCTCCTTGGGCGCGTTTGGAACCGTACTTGGAGCGGGAAGACTTTCTTCCTTCAACTCCTGCTGTATCGAATTTCCCTCGAACAATGTGATACTTTACGCCTGGTAAATCTTTAACTCTTCCTCCGCGAACTAAAACTATTCCGTGTTCTGCTAGATTGTGTCCCTCTCCGGGAATGTAGACTGTTACCTCTTTTTTATTAGAAAGGCGTACGCGAGCAATTTTCCGCAGGGCTGAGTTCGGTTTTGTAGGCGTCATTGTCCGCACCTGAAGCACTACCCCACGTTTGAAGGGGCTTTTTATTTCTTTGAATACACGGTCCTTATTATTCCACCAACGCTGCAAAGCGACAGCTTTGGTTTTACGTACTGCGCGTTTTCTGCCGTGTTTGGTTAATTGAGAAACTGTTGGCATTTATGTTGGTATTTTATCAGAATCAGGCTTAATTTGAAAGCATTGAGGCACGTTCGGCATTTGTGGGGATGAGGCGGCCTATTATAACGTTCTCTTTAAGTCCCAATAGACGGTCTTCTTTCCCAAGAAGTGCGCATTCTGTAAGAACGGATGTTGTATTTTGGAAAGAGGCGGCAGACAGCCAGGATTGAGTAAAGAGAGCTGACCTGGTTACTCCCAGAATGATTATTTGTGCCACTGCGGGTTCTCCACCTTCTGAGAGTATTTTTTCGTTTTGTTCCTCAAACACTGCACGTTCTACAACTTCTCCGGGAAGCAGTATCGTGTCACCAGAGCTTGTAATGTGGACTTTATCCGACATCTTTCGAACAATTACCTCAAAATGCTTGTCGTTTATTGAGATCCCTTGGGATTCATAAACTGCTTGGATTTCGTTAATTAAGTATTCTTGGGCCGACCGCACACCTTTGACGGCTAAAACGTCTTTTAAGTCTAGGAAACCTGAAGATAGTTGGCGGCCTGCTTCTACGACATCTCCGTCGGAAACCTGAAGTGTGCTTGTAAGGGGAACCAGATATTCCCGTTCTTCAACGGGTTTAACGGAAGCATTCCTAATTCTTACTAGCCATCCATCTTCTTGTTCTGTAACTTCTACTTTTCCTGAGATTTCGGAAATTGGAGATAACGCCTTGGGGGTTCTTGCTTCAAACAGTTCGTCGACACGAGGAAGACCTTGGGTGACGTCTAGCCCAACGATGCCTCCGGCGTGTTTTGTACGCATTGTAAGCTGGGTTCCGGGCTCTCCAATGGACTGGGCGGCCACAACTCCTGCTGGGGTACCAAGTTCGACGGGTTTTTTAATAGAAAGGTCCCAACCGTAACACTTTGCACACATCCCGTAACGAGCTTTGCAGGTCAACGGGGAATAGACCTTTACTGCCGTTGTCCCCGACTCATCTACTTTAGTCAACAACTCCGGAGTTAAAACTGTACCCTTTTCCAGTTTGTTTCTGTTGGAACCTATATCTTCTGCTAGGATTCTTCCGCTTAGGCGAGGAAGGAAAGCTTTTGGACGAGAAGTTTTGTTAATTACCAGGTGGTCTTCGGTGCCACAGTCTTCGAGTCTTATTATGACATCGTGGGTTACATCAACGAGCCTTCGGGTAAGGTATCCGGCGTCGGCGGTCTTTAGGGCGGTGTCTGTTAGTCCTTTTCGAGAACCTCGAGCGGAAGTTACATACTCAAAGATTGTTAACCCTTCCCTAAAGTTAGATTTTGTCGGAAGATCAACAATTTTTCCAAGAGGATCAACAACTAAACCTCGCATAGCAGCAAGCTGCTTAACCTGGTCGCGTGATGAACGGCCGACTCCGGCATCGATAATCATTTTGATAGGATTGTCTGCTTCCAGACCTTCCCATGTTCTGTCTGCGAGTTCCTCTGTTACTTCGATCCAAAGTTCCTGGGTTAGTCTTCTTCTTTCTTCTGTGGTTATTAACCCTGCACGGAAGTTTTCTTCGATTCGGGCAACTTCTCCGTTGGCCTCTTGGATAACTTCGTCTTTATCTTCCAGTATTTTAGGATCGGTTATACCAAAGGAAAGTCCAGAGATTGTACCTGCCTCGAAACCAAGATCTTTTATCTTGTCTATCATTTGTACGACGTCTTCCGTTGAATAATCTTTTACGCTTAGAACTCTTGCAAAAAGACTTTTTATAACTGTTGCTGTTGCTGGTACGTTTACAAATCTTAATTCGGGCATCAGTACTTCGTTGAAAAGTATTCTTCCGATCGTGGTTACTAAAACTTCGCCTGCTATCTTGACGCGAAATTTCTCGCGCAGTTCGACCGCGCCTTTCTGGTAGGCTGAGATTGCTTCTTCTTCATTACAGAATACCTTCGCCTCCTCGGTTATCTCTTCTAGGTTGTCTGAGGTTAAATAATAGATACCTAAGGCCATTTCTTTTGAGGAAGGAATAGCAATAGGGCTTCCATCTCCGGGACGCAAGAGATTCGATGCTGGAGTCATGAGTTTGATTGCCTCTTCGCGGGCATATTTTCCAAGAGGAAGGTGGACTGCCATTTGATCCCCGTCAAAGTCGGCGTTGTACCCCGAACAAACACAAGGATGAAGCCTTATCGCCTTACCCTCAACTAAGACCGGGAAAAAAGCCTGGATACCAAGCTTGTGAAGAGTTGGGGCTCTGTTTAATAAGACTGGATGGTCTTTTGTGATTTCCTCTAGAATGTCAAATACTTCTGGAGGTCGTCTATCGAGCATGTTTTTGGCACTTTTGACGTTTGGTGCGATACCACGAGAAATCATTTCCCGAAGCACAAACGGCTTAAAAATTTCCAAAGCCATTTCTTTAGGAATTCCACATTGGTTAAGACGGAGTTCTGGTCCAACGACGATAACCGAACGGCCCGAATAATCGACCCTTTTTCCGAGAAGGTTTTGCCGGAATCGGCCTTGCTTGCCCTTTAGGAGATCTGATAAGGATCTCAAGACCTGCCTACCCCTTCCGCGACGGGTTGCTTGGCGTTGAGAAGCATCGATTAGGGAGTCTACTGCTTCTTGAAGCATTCGTTTCTCGTTCCTTAGGATAATTTCTGGTGCACCGAGCTCGAGAAGATGTTTTAAACGGTTGTTTCTATTGATTACTCTCCTGTAAAGGTCGTTTAAGTCGCTTGTTGCAAAACGGCCTCCTGATAATTGGACCATGGGACGAAGATCCGGAGGGAGGACGGGAAGGATTTTTATAATCATCCAACGGGGACTGACTGAGGCTCGCTTCATTCCGTCGACCAATCTTAGGCGTTTACTTAGCTTGATCCTCCTTGCACCTGTTGATGTTTCGAATTCTTCTCTTATTTTGGCTCCTAACTCGTCAAGTTTTATTCTTTCCATTATTTTAAGAAGAGCTTCGGCCCCCATTTCGGCACGGAAGAAGTCGGCTGCATCATAATTTACGAGTTCTATATATTCTTCTTCGGACAGAAGGCTTAGGTAGCTAATCTGTTTTACTATGTCTTGAAGCTTCTTAAAGAGCTCTTGGGAGTGGTTGACGTTGACTTGTGTCTCTTCCTTTGTTGCAGTAAGCCTTTTTCGTCCCTCAAGTTCGATCTCTTCTATGGCTAACGCTCGCGCTTCTGGATCTTTTATTTTTCCTTTAACGCTTTCTGTCTTGGTCGCAATTTCTTTCTTTATTTTTTCTTCTCTTTCCCTTTCGTCCTCTTCGATCCTTTCATTGTGGTTTCTTGCTTGTTCTTCCAGGGTCTCCAAAGATTTTTTTCTACCTTCCTCTTCTACTTCGGTTATAAGATAGCGAGCAAAGTAAATTACCTGTTCTAGAGCTTTTGGAGGGAGGTCGAGAACTAGTGATAGTTTGGATGGGGCTCCTTTGAAGAACCAAATGTGTGCGACGGGAACCACTAGATTTAAGTGCCCCATTCTTTCGCGTCTTACACGAGAAAGGGTTACTTCAACTCCGCATTTGTCGCAGATTATTCCTCGATAGCGGATTCTTTTATACTTACCGCAGTAACATTCCCAGTCTTTTGTGGGACCAAAGATTCTTTCGTCAAAAAGACCGTCTTTTTCGGGTCTTAAGGTTCGGTAGTTTATTGTTTCAGGCTTGGTAATCTCGCCATGAGACCAGGTTAGAATATCCTCCGGGGAGGCGAGACGTATTTTTAGGCTAGAAAAATCAGCTAGTTCTTTAAGATCCATGTTAGTTTGCTCCTTCTGCGACTACTGTTGGGGCTTTAGCTTCTACCTGTATAGCCCCTGAGTCGGGCTCCGGGCGGTCTTCGACCGTTTTCGGCTGTACTGTCGCACCTTCGGGTTGGATTACAAAACCAAGAGAATTGAGTTCCCTAACCAAAACTTTGAATGACTCTGGGATGGTTGCTTCGGGAATTTCTGTTCCTTTAACAATCGCCTCGAATGCTCGTGCCCGACCAACAACGTCGTCTGACTTGATGGTAAGCATTTCTTGTAAAGTGTGGGCTGCGCGATGTGCTTCAAGGGCCCAGACTTCCATTTCCCCCAGACGTTGACCACCCATTTGTGCTTTGCCACCCAAGGGTTGCTGGGTGACAAGAGAGTATGGTCCGGTTGAGCGAGCGTGAGTTTTGTCCTCAACCATGTGGATGAGTTTCATAATATAGGCCTTACCGACGAAGGTTTTTTCTTTGAGAGGTTCTCCGGTTCGGCCGTCGTAGAGTTGGGTTTTTCCAGATGCGGGGAGTTTTGCTTCTTGCATCACCTTTTCAATAGCTTCTTGTGGAAGCCTGTCAAAGACCGGAAGAATAAATCTTTCCCCAAGTTTATCTGCGGCCAGGCCGAGTTGAGCCTCAAGAAGCTGACCCAGATTCATACGAGCAAGTACTGAAAGAGGAGAAATAATAATGTCTATTGGGGTTCCGTCTTCTAGGTGGGGCATGTCTGCAACTGGAACTATTTTAGAGATAACACCTTTGTTACCATGACGGCCTGCAATTTTGTCTCCTACGGAAAGTTTTCTCATTTGGGCGACTCGAACAATTACCTCTTTTAAGGTTCCGGGGTCGAGTTCATCACCTTTTTCGCGGTCCAGAATTTGTACGTCGACTACGATACCGTGTTCGCCGTGAGGAACACGAAGGGATGTGTCACGTACTTCTCTGGCTTTTTCTCCAAAGATTGCCCTTAATAGGCGCTCTTCTGCTGTTAGCTCGGTTTCCCCTTTTGGAGCGATTTTCCCAACAAGAATATCGTTAGGACCAACTTCTGCCCCTATTACCACGATTCCAT
>MHCB01000009.1 GCA_001816455.1 Candidatus Blackburnbacteria bacterium RIFCSPHIGHO2_12_FULL_44_25 | reverse complement strand
CACTTCGCTCATGCGCTTCGCGGGACAGGTTAAGCTGTTATCAATAGTTTTACTGATGGGCCCATTGCTGGAGCAAGATAGGCTCTTTCGATGTTCTTTGGTCCAATTGCTGAAACTATAACTCCTAAGTTCTCAAGGAGTTCTTTTTCGGGCTGGTTAACTTTTCCAATTACTGTGTGGACTAGGGGTGCTTTGGTTTCAGATTTTACAGACAATGAGTTTACACCGAACTTTTTGGCCGCTTCTTCAGGTTTTTCAGAAATTGTTCCATTTTTGGGATTGGGCATCAAACCCTTTGGACCAAGAATGCGAGCAAAAGGAACGAGTTTGGGCATAGCAGCGGGGGTAGCTATTAAAACGTCAAAATCGATTTTTCCAGCCTTTAGCTTTGCCACGGTTTCGTCGGAAGCAATTTCAACCCTTTTTGCTTTACCTGAAGAAAAAGGGAGATCTAGAAGTTTATTAACAGAACCTCTTGTTAGAACAACATGGAGCTCAACTGAGCCAGGGAACTTAGAAAAAGAAGTTTCTTTGGCAAGCTGTATAGCTTCTGCCGGAGCGTAAATTTTTTCAGAATTGATTTTGGCTTTTGCGGCCTGGTATTTTTTACCCCGCCTAGACTCGCGTTCGGCGAGGCTGGCGCGAACTTTTTCTGTTTTGGGGGATTTGAGGGAAGGTTCCACAGGAACAGTTTGGGCAACGGGCGCCTTTTTTGTTTTTTTCTCTTCGCGTGGTTTCGAGTCGTCTATTAGAATAGTTTTAGTTTTTGACATAACTTCTAAGAAGAGACCTTTACCCCCATGCTTCTTGCTGTTCCTGCAACAACTTTCATTGCTTGATCAATGTTTTTGGTATTTAGGTCTCCGAGCTTTGTTTCTGCAATTTTTCTTAGCTGATCTTGGGTCATGGTTCCTACTGGTTGCTTGTTGGGAATTCCAGAGCCTTTTTCGATTTTTAGCTCTTTTTTTATTAGCTCTGCGACTGGGGCAAGTTTGGTTATAAAGTCAAAAGACCGATCTTCGTAGATTGTTAAAACTACAGGGACGATATTTCCTTTTTGGTCAGCGGTTTTTTCGTTATAGCTTTTTACAAATTCCATGATTGCTATTCCGTGTTGGCCCAAAGCAGTACCTACAGGAGGAGCGGGAGATGCTTCTCCTGCTGGTAGATTGAGTTTAACGATGGTTTTGATTTTTTTTGCTGCCATTTTGGTAATTTGAAATTTGAAATTTAAAATTTGAATTCAAATTAAAAATTGTAAATTGTAAATTTTTAAACCTTTGCAATTTGCAAGAAGTCTAGTTCGACTGGTGTTTCGCGACCAAAAATGGAAACCATAACTTTTACTTTTCCTTTGTCCTCATCCATTTCGTTTATAGTTCCCAAGAATTCCGCAAAAGGGCCGTCTGTAATTTTGACTGCTTCGCCAAGGGAGAAGCGGACTTTGTAGCGGGCTGCGGGGGCTGAGGTAAATTTCTCTATGTTTTCTACCTCTGCGTTAGATAGCGGGGTGGGTTTGTTTCCTGCGCCAACGAAGCCTGTTACTCCTTGGGTTGTACGGACAGCAAGCCAGGCATCTTCGTCCAGAACCATTTTAACCAAAAGATAGCCTGGGAAGATTTTCTCTTTTATTGTCACTTTTCTACCAGAGCGGATAACAACCCGATCCTGTGTGGGGATTAAAAGTTCAAAAACCTTTTCGGTCAAGCCCATTGTTTCGATTCTTTGGCGCAAAGATTCGGCGACGCGGACTTCGTGGCCGGAAGTTGTGTGGACAACATACCATTTGGCACGGGGATCTTCCGACTTTGAAATAACTATATGGCCCGAGAGTTTTTTGCTACCAATACCGCGTTCCTCGAGTTTTGCTTCGGTTGGGGCTGGCATGGGAGGAGAAATTTCGCTTCCTTCTTCTTCCTGTTCTGTTTCTGGAGATGTTGGATCGGTGGCTTCTTGGGGCGCTGGGATGTCGGATGTTTCTGTTTCCACTTCTACGGCAGGAGTGGGTTCTCCGATTTCTTCTTCGGCCTCTTCCTTTGGTTTTTTCAGATCGTCATTCATGGTTTAAAGAGAGTGTAAGATTGACTATTTTAGTAATGTGTTTAGTATGCTCGTAAAAAGTAAGTCTAGGCTGCCGACGTAGGCTCCGACGGCTAAGGATACGACAACGACAAGAACTGTTGCCTGTATTGTTTGGGCTCGGGTTGGCCAGGTTACTTTTTTAAGCTCGATGTACGCTTCTTGTAAAAAAGATAACGGGTTCATGGCAGTTTAAGATTATACCCCATTTAACAAAAACAAGCTCACTATAATGTGAGCTCTGTCAAGTATTATATAGGAAAAATATGGGGGAGACAAGTAGGAATAGGGAGGGAGGAAGTTGTAAAAGGATGAGGGCGGGCGCGGGGGCAAGACAGACTCGAGTTGAATCGAGAAAGCTTGACCCCCGGCCCTGGTGCGGCTATTTGCCCGCATCCCCGACTCGCTGCCGTCAGGTGAAGCGGAAAGGCGCCGCGGTCTGCACAGTCATAAGGACACTATCTTTCTGCAAGGCACCATTTGGTACCTCGCTTTTACTCACTGTGCGTCGAGCCCGAGCCCGGCAGGGTGGCCGCATGAAGGCGGTTGTTCACCCTGCCGAGTCGGGGCGATGCGGGAGATTTGTCCCTCGGAGGAAGGACAGAGGTTCCCGCAAGACGGGGTTCGTGGATTCGCCTTGCCGCGCAGAAGTTGTGTGTGCGATTTCGGACTCACGGGTCCATCGCCTTTTTCTGCGCGGTTTGGCGCCTCCTGGTCTTCTTAGCCGGTGGATTTCCACAACATCGGATGTTTAGTCCGCCGGATCATTACCATTGGCCCCCTTTCACTGGCTGAGATAGGAATAGTTTATTTCTTGCTGCCCTGGGCTTAGCAACTCTTGGCAAAGCCTTAAGTTGACATGGGCCCATTTGGTGTTGCTAACGGATAGCCATATTATGGCAACCCTGTATTGCAGCCCGATAAACTACTAACTGGTCCTCAGTACCCAGTAGCGTGCGGCACACGAACAGGTTTTCATGCGGCGCGCGCTACTGGGTGTAGTGCAGATGTGTTTTGAAAAGTGCTTCTTCAAAGAGAAGAACGATTGAGATGAGTTTAGTACTGATGGAAATAGGGAGTCAAGAGGGAGTTGGAGATTGGAAGGATAAGAACCTCCGATTGGGAATCGGAGAACCTTGCAATATGCTTCGCTGGGAAGCTACGCAATTGTGAAACTTTTTTGCACAAGTATTGTGTGGTTTATGCAAAAAAGAAAAGGGCCGGTCGTGCGCGAGGAGTTGTGTTGTGAGACACGCGTCTTTGCGCCGTACCGGCCCGATTGGGTTTAGGGGAGAAAAAAATGGGGTGCTTTCCTGATCGGCTAGCCGGTCAGGTTGTCAGCTCTATGTCCCACTTCATGATGTGGCCTTTCTGCAGAGATTTCGCTCTGCGATTCCCTCCAGAGGAGGGGGATATTCCAGGAAGCGGGGACGCCTCGGCCAGAGGCCAAGGTGACGAGCCTGGCTAGGCTCCGATCACCTCCCAGAGGTGTCCCCGCGGCTGGCCGTGGTCAGCAGGTCGCGCTGAAGCTCAGGCCGGCGCCGGCGGTGTTCAGGTCAAAGGCCACAATCTTGCCAAGGGTTGCCGTCCGTGTAGTTCGCATCGCGAACCTCCTCTAAGAACTGTTGGCGAGAACGCCAAGCCGAAGGCTTGGTGGCTTTCACATCCCGTGCGTCATTGCGCGAGCGGTGAATTTGGGTTTCCTCGCTGTAAAACCCGCAGCTCAAGGGAGCATAAAAATATGCCACCCGAAGCTACGGGCTTCTTAAAAAGAGGAGTATTTTCTCCTTCTAATAAAAGTGCATCCGCCCTAAGGGGCGGGATTTGCAAAAAACCCTGTTTTTAAGGCAGAGTTTTAAGTTACAAGGTAGAGTATACCACTTCGTTGTGGTATAGTCAAATACTATGGGGGATTGGGGTGCTGGGCGGAAAAATAAAAAAACCTCGGGGTTCCGAGGCGTTTTTCAATCAACTTGGTAAGTATACCAGGTATATTTTAGAGTTGTCAATAACCTGTAGGAAGTAGGTAGGCTATGGGTTGTAGAGAGTAGAGGTGGAGAGGCGGGTAGAGGAGGTTATGGGGTATTTGATGCCGACCTTAGACATTGGATATTGGAACTGTTGCAGAAATAGTTTGAGGGAGAGTAGACTCAAAAGACATGAAGAAAATCAGAAAAGCCGTTATACCGGTGGCGGGGTTTGGGACGAGGTTTTTGCCTCAAACGAAGGCGATGCCTAAGGAGATGTTGCCTTTGGTTGATAAGCCGATTGTTCAGTATGTTGTTGAGAATGCGGTTGATGCTGGAATCGAGCAGATAATTCTGATTACCGGTTGGCATAAAAGGGCAATTGAGGACCACTTTGACACACATTTTGAATTGGAGGCAAAACTTGCTGCTGCGGGGAAAGAAAAGCAGCTTTCTGAGATGAGAAGAATCTCGAGCTTAGCTGAGTTTATATATGTTCGGCAAAAGGAAGCGCGAGGAAACGGAGACGCGATTTTGACTGCCCAGGCTGTTGTTGGAGACGAGCCGTTTGTTGTTTTTTGGGGAGATGAGTTTATGACGACCGAAGGGAATCACAAGGTTCTCGCCGAAGGCGAGGTTCTTATGGCGGCGAAACCTTTATCATGTACAGAGCAGCTACTTTCCGCATACGAGAAAACTGGGGCGACGATTTTGGGGGGTTTGAGGACAGATAAAGAGGAAGACACATTAAAGTACGGGTATGCTTCCGGGGAGGAATTGGGGGGAGGCTTAATGAAGGTAGATAAGATTATTGAGAAGCCAGGGATTGGAAATGCGCCTTCGAATTTGGCAACTTTGGCGGGTTTTATTTTTACCCCTGATATTTTTCCTGCTTTAAAACGGGCTGCTGGAGGTTTGAAGGACGGACAAGAGTTGGTCTATGTTGATGGGTTGAATGTTATGTTGTCGCAAGGGAAAGAGGTTTATGCACAGGAAATTTTGAATGCTGAATATCATGATTGTGGATCAAAATTGGGGTATATGAAGACTGTTGTTGAACTTGGATTGAGGCATCTGGAGATTGGGGAAGAGTTTAGGGAGTATCTTCGGAAGTTGAAGGTGTAGGCGTTCTGACAGGGGGCGCTAGGACGCTAGGGGTTATTTCTTAAGCGCTTTGGTAAATTCTTCTACTGAGAGGTTGACGTCATCTAAGATAGATTTTAGTGTTCCGCGGCGAATTTCTTTTGCAGCATGGTATGGAATTGTAGTTCTTCTTCCGTCTGGATGTTTAAGTTGAAGGTGGCTTCCTGTTTGGTGGTGTTTATAAAAGCCTAGTTTGAGGAGTGTTCTGACGAGTTTGTTTGCTTTTACAATAGGAAGTTTAGGCACTTATTGTGAGGGTGTGGACTATTTCTACGGCGTTTTCTTCCTGGGGGATTCTTTCTTTGTCTTTTAAGAGACCTTCTATATGGCATCGGATTGCTTCTTCAAGGCTTTTTTTTGTTTCCTCGATAGTTTTTCCTATTGTGTGAACGCCACGCAAGAGGGGAACAAAGCCATGGTAGCCTTTTTCATCGGGTTCGATAATCATGCGGTAGGTGTAAGTTTTCATATATTGATATTGTAGCAGAGATGAAAGGGAAGAAATTGCCGGATTTTTCGTTTGAAAAAAGGGTTTTAGGTTTGTTGCCGGGGCGGATGAGGTTGGAAGGGGGGCATTGGCGGGGCCAGTTGTTGCGGGGGCAGTTATCTTTGTCCCAAAAAGCTCGAAGAATCGATCCGTACAAGGGGTCGCCTTAAAAGGCGTTGTAAATCGGGCTGATTTGGGTGTCATTATTAATGACTCGAAGAAGTTAGGCCCTGCGCAGAGAAGGAAGGCTGATTCGTGGATTAAGGAAAACTGTTTGGGTTGGGGAATTGGCGAGGCGCCGGTATCTTTTATCAATAAACATGGGATTGTTTCCGCGACGAGGTTGGCGTTTAGAAGGGCGATAACGGAGTGCAATCGGAAGCTGACATTAGATAGTAGACATCGGATAGTAGATTTTTTGCTTGTGGATGCATTTTATGTTCCTTATACGCGAGGGTTGAGGCGTAAGAATCAGTTGGCGATCATAAAGGGAGATCAAAAATCAATATCGATTGCTGCTGCGTCAATTATTGCGAAAGTTTATCGTGACAACTTAATGTCTAGCCTTGCCAGATACCAGACGGTATCTGGTTTTGCAGGATCGAAGTATGGGTGGGAAAGGAATAAGGGATATGGGACGCGCGAGCACCAAACCGCCATTCGACGTTGGGGACCAACGCGGTTACATAGGAAACGGTTTGTCAGAAAACTGGTTGATGGAAAGTCTTGAGATACCCGAAGAAATTATTGGTCCTTAGGATACTTTTTTTGAATCTCCCGAAGGTGGGCTACTCTGTATTTGTTTTCTTTTCGTTTTTCAGCTTGGGTTTTGTGGCGTTCGCGCTCACGATATTCCAATAAAACTCCAGATTGAATTATTCTTTTTCGGAATCGTTGGATCAAGCGATCCATGGATTCGCCTGGTTTTGCTTTGACTACTACCATATAAGTAATTATTCGACCCCCTTTCAAAATCGTAACAAGTTAGATGTAACATGTAACTGTTTCTATTATAGCAGAACCCAAAAAACCCCGCTTAGCGGGGATGAAATGGATTCTGATATGTCGTTCTCCTTTAGAGGAGAAACCCCGCCATCTAATGGCGGGGAGAATGTCATAGTAGAACCCAAGAAAACTTGAGAGCTTTTTAATGTTGACATATGGAGGTGGTCTTTACTAATATGGGTTATGAATGAATCTGGTGGTGGGAATAACGATCCGTTTGTGCGTGCTCGCGATGCGGGTTTTCAGAGTATTCGGGATAAAATGCAGAAGGCGCAAATGGCTGGTCTGGCGGAGCAGGTAGGAGTCTTCGAAAGGGACCCTAATGCTTTTGGTCGGGTGGTTGACGAAATTAGCGGAGATTTGGGTATGAGGAATTTGTTGTTTGAGGCTGCAGGGATCAGGCCCGAGGTATGGCCTACGACTGAGGAAGGTTGGAAGGAGGAGGTTTCGGCGACTCTTCCCGTTTTTCTTGCTAAGGCAATCATTGGTGGTGACGCTGCTGGAAGTGTGATAGTGAACCCGGCCTTAAACAGAATTAAGACTGGTTCTGCGGAGGTTTTGCCTAACAGAGGATTGTCTGGGAGGAGTATAGGCAGGTATGGGGATGCTGCTGTTCGTTTGGATGGTCTTTTGTTTGAAAATATTTTTGCTCTGGGTTTTCCGGAAGGTCCTGCTGTTAAAACCGTAGTTTTAGATGAAGTGGTTAATGTTCAAGGTCAGATTGAAAGTGGTCTTTCGCATGATGACCTAAGAGAGCTTCAGTGGAAGGTTTTTAATGTTGTGCGCATTGCTGGTAACCAAAATCTTTCCTCCGAGGAGGCAAGAGGAGTTCTTCGGATGGTGGATAATTATCGGGAGAGAGTTGGAGATAGCTCTTTCTGGTACAATTCCTACAATCAGGCAGCGGGTAACGTTGATGATCTGGATCGGCTAAGGGAGAAGGCGGGGGTGTCCCCTGTAGAGACTCCCGTTACAAGGTCATTGCAAGAAAGAGTGGCAGATGCTCGGAGTAATCTAGCGATTGCTCAGGCTATTGTTCGTGCGTTTCAGTCGGAGAGTGTTATGGGTGACGTTCCGAGCATAACCGAAGATGAGGCGCGGTTTGCAGGTTCTGTTTATCGGAGAATAGACGGGGGGAAGGATCCTAGGGGTATTGTTAAGGAGGCAGCTAAAAACTTGAACGATTTGACGGTAGAGGCTGGATTGGCTACTCGGACTTGAAAGTTGTGCACCGCAAGATTTTTGAGAACCCTGAGGGGTTGGTCTTGCGGTGCAGTGGGCAGAGGGGGCTTGGGTTATTCGGTGTTGGGTGGGTCCCACCAGGCTAGGATCTCCCTGGGAATGAGGCCCCTTTCCCAACTGTAGACGGTGATTGCTCCGGGCGGTGGAAACATACGGCCTTGCCAACCGTATTGGTTTGTCTCTTGCCCAAACCTGGACAGTTCCCAGGCCCGTCGGACGAACTTGTGCTGGTGAAGAGCCTGGCGAAAATATGCGAGACCCACTCGGTTTTCCACCCAGGCGTCGATCGGGAAAGGGTTTCCCGCCACGGGGTTTTTCCAGTACTGGTGGTAGGCTATGCGCACCCTTTCGTCTTCAACCTTGATGAGCAGACGTGAACCCGATAGCTGGAAGTGTGTTGCTCCGGCCCGAAGGGCCTCTTCGAACATCACCCGTCCGAAGTTTCCACTGTTTCTTCCGCTCTCGCCGTGAACCACCAGCTTGGCCATGTCCTTCTCCTTTGCTGCCAACGTGCCAGAAAACAATTTTTCTGTCGACTTATAGTTTAACACAAAAAGTGAAGTTTTCAAGTGCTATGGGTTTTACTGTTTATTCTGCTAGGTGTTTTTGGAAGAAAGTGAGGGAACGGGTGATTGCTAAATTCCAAGATTGGGCAAGGTCGTGATTGTTTCCGGGGTATTTGAAGTAAGTTATATCTTTGTCTTTTTCTTTTAGGGTTTTATAGAAAGAATCAGACCACGCGTAAGGAACTGCTGGATCTTGGGTTCCTTGGTGGAGTTGTATAGGGGCAGTAATTTGGTCAAAGTAATTGTCAATAGAGTACTTGAACACATCGTAGTTTTCTTCAAATTTTGCGAGCATTTTTCTTTGCGTTTTTCCTTTGTCGTCTGTTTCGTCTGAGAAAAACAAAGTTGAGAAAGGCCAGGGTTTGGAAACTGGGGCCCAAAGGACTGTGGGTATGGGTTTTTTCGAAATTTCTAAGGCTGCGAGTGCTAAATGGCCGCCGTTTGAATGACCATATAAAAATACTGAGGTTGGAGGTTGCTCGCCTCGCTTTGCGGTCGAAGCGGGGACATTGGACATTGGGGGGCATACCTCAGAGGCGCAGACGAGTTTAAGATTTTCGGCGGATTTTAGGAGAGTGAGGGCGATTGGATAGGATTCAAGGCGTCCTGTGATTTCGTCGGGATCACGGGGGTCTGAGCCTCCGTAGTCTAAGAAGTCCGGAGCGAGAGTTATGAATCCGTTTTGGGCAAAGACTGCTGCTGCATTTTTTGTGCCGTCGCCGGTTTGATAGTTTTCTTGAGGGAGCCAGCCGCGGAACATGAGGATTATTGGATAAGAAGGAGGTTGGAGGTGTACGCGCTCTGACCGTGAGGTTGGAGGTTGGAGTGGAAGATTTAGTTGGCCGGTGACGCGTTTGCCGTCGACTACTATTGAGAATACATGCGAGGTGAAGTTGTATGGTTTTTTTATTGAAGGAAAA
Organism: Candidatus Blackburnbacteria bacterium RIFCSPHIGHO2_12_FULL_44_25; assembly: GCA_001816455.1. Taxonomy (GTDB): domain Bacteria; phylum Patescibacteriota; class Microgenomatia; order UBA8517; family UBA10165; genus 2-12-FULL-44-25. The sequence continues at coordinate 31,664 of MHCB01000009.1, read as the reverse complement.
GTACGATCTATTGGGCTTTCGATTTTTATTTCTACCGGTTCCCAGTTTCTTTGGGAAAGTGCGTCAAACGAGTATCTATCAAGGGGTCTTGCCCGTTCTTTGACTTTTTGGGGGATAAGAGGGTTTGAGTTGGGACTTTTGGCTAGTTGCCAGCCGATTACTCCAGCAAGGATAAGACAAATTAAGGAGACTAGGGCGACGAATATATTTTTGGGTATGTCTGTATTTTAACATGGAGATTAGAGGTTGGACATTAGACATTGGGTGGGGCGGATCAAATGGAAAGCCCCCCGCGACACGATTTGTTGAATGCACTTTTGGTGCGTCGTGTGGCGGGGGGCTAAGGTTGCTGGAGCAGGAAGCTACCCACTGGTTTAGCCGGGACTTCGCTCCTGATACCAGCCGAGGGCTTCTAGGGGCGTTGCTTGGCGGAAACCGTTGGCCTCCCAACCCTCGAGCCAGTCGACTGGTACCGCGTGTACGCCCGTATTTGGGTGGGCGACAAGAACAAGCGGACCCTGTTTTGGTAGCAGCACCTCTGCGACGAGCACTAGGCCGCATTTGGGGCATTCGGTGAGCGAGAGATCTATTTCGCCGGAGTGTACTGTCTCGCGATGAGATCGGTGTGGGGCTGTGGCCGTGTCGACGTCGCACACACACACTGTGCACCGTATCGTAGTGTGTTTGCCTGTCTCTGTTGCTGCCATCCGATTTCTCCTTCCTAATTTTTTGCTAAAGGGCTACGGATAAGAACCCGAAACTTTCGTTTCGGAACCTTGCTGTATGCTTCGTTTAGGAAACTACGCAACAGTAAAGCTTTTTTGCACAAGTATTGAAAAATATGCAAAAAAGGAGTGCACTACAATCTGTGCACTTTACTACAAACTGAACCTATAGTACTATATTCTGGTCTTAAAGTCAAGTACCTGACGGGACCCATTAGTTAAAATGTACTCTGGTTTTAGGGGGTTTGCAAGAAGGGCTCGCGGGGATGAGGATAATAGCACACAGACCCGTTGGTAGTAGCGAGCCTAACCTCTTTAGTTTCTAGGATACTTTGGCCTATGTGATTGGGCAAACTCCGACATATCTTCTAAAGTAACTGCTTTAACGATTCCACCTCCGTTGGCTAGGCTATTATTTGTGGATATAAGTAAACAAAGCTGTATAGATGGCAGAGCTTTCCTTCCTATTGCGGAATGGATTGTTTGCAAAGGGATTTGAGTAATCTCAGAAGCACGTTTAGGTGTATAAAGATTCTGTCTTTCTAGTAATGCTAAAGTTACCCTTCGTCTAAGCCCCCAATTTATTCCCATTTCACTACTTCTTTGAGCGTTTTCTGGCTGTTTTTGTATATTCCTTCTTAAATCCGAATAGCTTTTAGAGTTTAGGGGAACATCTCCGTCTATCTTATGCGTTTGCCTATATTCTGCCTGGGAAGTGTACCCGTGAACTCTTAAGTGAGATCTGTGAAGTAGGTTAAACCTCCGACCACAATCTTCACAAATAATGTGTTCGGGTCTCTCCAATGATCTTTCTGCACTTCCTTTACCCATTTCTGGACTCATGGTGCGTATTATACGCTGCACTTTGTGAACTTTGTTTGTATAGCGAGGAGCGCCGTAGGAATCCAGGAGGAACCTTGAGTTCTGTGAACTTTGAATTCTTGAGCCCAAGGTGGGAATAACGGTCAGCAGACCGATATGGCTTACCTCGTATTAAAGTGGACTTTATCGTATATGACGAGGAGCGCCATTGAATCCACAATCTAGAGCCGACAGTGAGAATCGAACTCACGATCTTCCCCTTACCAAGGGGATGCTTTACCATTGAGCCATGTCGGCATTTGGTGGCGCGGGAGGGACTCGAACCCCCGAAGGCGTATGCCGGTTGATTTACAGTCAACTGCGTTTGACCACTTCGCTACCGCGCCACGTGAGCCGAGGAGTGGATTTGAACCACCGACCTGCGGGTTACAAAACCGCTGCTCTAGGCCACTGAGCTACCTCGGCAACGCCTTATTGTAGCAGAAAACTGTGGCTCTGAGGTAAGTCTTTGTGGATTGCCGCGCTCACTTCGTTTGCTCGCAATGACATTTTTAGGTATACTTTGCTCCTGATGGCTAAGAAAGGCGCTCGACAACTTTTTGGGCTTGTTTGCTCTGTTTGTAAATCTCAAAATTATATAACCGAGAAAAACAAAACTAACACAGAGGAAAAACTTGTATTGAAGAAATACTGCAAGTACTGTAGACGCGCTACTGAGCACAAGGAAACACAGAAGCTAAAGTAACTTTTTAAGTTTTTTGTCGAACGTAAGCAAGGTTTTGTTGCCTCGAGTGGTGTATAAGTAAAGATCTGTAAGATCCAAGTTCTTCTTTAACATTAGTTTCAAGACCTTTATTGTTAAATCCTTTTTAACCTCAACAATTTTTACTTTATCAAGTAGTAAAAATTTCATAAGCCAAGGGATATATTTTTTCCTAGGAACGTTATAATAATTCTCGCTAATCCAACAAAACTCATTGACTACAAGAAGCGATAAATGGGCTTCGGTATTACCTTTTTCTACATCGCTGAGCGTCTCTTTTGCCTCAAGATATTGACTTTCTATGTCTTCCAGAGAAAGTCGTAGAATGAAGTTGGTGTCTAAGTAGGCTTTTTTAATGGTTTTCTGCGAGGTCCTTTGTGACAATTTTTATCGTTTCCTTCATCACTTTTTCAAAAGGAACACCAAGTTTTTTGGGATCAACGTATGGCTTTAGGGATCCTGCTAGCTCATGGACAATTGAACCCTTAACAGGCCTTAGAAAAAAGCCGCCCTTTTGTTTTTCGACTATCAACTTGCTCGAGGGTTTGATTGCTAACTCATCGAGATCTTTTTTAGGAAGAGTAATCTGATTTTTGGAAGATATTGTGACTATGCGCATATTTTTAATCTAACATTCGCTTTACTTTTTGTCAAGGTAAAGTGTTTTTGGAAAGGTAAAGCAAGTATTTGTGGAAGCAGGTGTTTTTTTCGGATATAATATGTTTGTTCTAGGGGTGTCGTTCAGTGGTAGGACGTCGGTCTCCAAAACCGATAACGAAAGTTCGATTCTTTCCACCCCTGCATATCTTTCAGGTGCCTTCGGAATTTGTTTTGCTTCGCGACACAAATTGGCGAATCCTGACAGCCCTGCTGAGAGTTAGATATTTGCGTAGTGAAACGAAACGCAATATATCGGTTTACTGACCGTTATTCTTTCCACCCCTGCATCACTCTGGACTTTCTGTTAGCGCAGGTATAGACTTCACAACAAATGGCGAATTCAGAACTCGATACACTCTACAAAACCGAGACTCATACTTCTACTAGATCCCTGACAGACGAAGAGCTTATGGCTGGCATTATCGGAGCCGTAAGAGACACAAGACAAGCAATGACGCAAGACGCCTGGAAAGGAAATTTGAATATCGCCTCAAAGATGGACGCAGAACTCAACCGCAGGGCTGAAAAATCAGGAGATAATTCAATGATAGAAGAATTAGGTAGAAGGTTGCAGGAAGCCTTTCCCGATGCTTACAGACCTCAAGCATAAATGTAATAAGTTCTAACTTGGGCTAGGGTGGCCTATCTTCAGAGCTCCAGTAGGAACCGGAGGGCGAGTCTTGGTAGCTCTGCCAAACTCACTATTGACATACGTAATACGTATGATATTATATAAGCATGCAAAGAATTAGTGTGCATATTACCGATGAAACCAAACAAAGAATAGGTTTAGCCGCTAAAGCTAAGCGAAAAGTAGAGGCTGATTTAATTAGGGAGGCAATAGACGAGGGTTTAAAGAGGATCTACCCTCCTACTTCTTCTGCCCAAGCTTTGCTAAATTTGGCTAAATTAGCAGAGCAAATGCCTACCAAACCAGGTACTCCTAATGATGTCTCTGAAAACCACGATTATTATGCTTGGGGAGGAAAAAAGAAAAGTGAGCGTTAAAATTGCTATTGGCGATGCCGATGCTTTAATTGCTTTAGTATATGAAGAAGATTCTAATCACACTAGAGCTAAGAAAGCAGTCGAATTTTTAACAGCCCAGAAATACGAGATTATATATCCCAATACTGCTATCTTGGAAGCTATAACAGCTCTAAAAAGAGCAAAAAACCTACCGGAAAAAGCTCATTTAATTAACAGACAATATCAAGCAGGAACTTTTACGGTAGAATTTATAGACGAGTTAGTTCAACGACAGGCCAGTATCAGGTTTGAAAAAACTGTTTCTAAAAAGAATACTATTTTTGATTGCATAGTAATTGAAACAGCCATAAAATTTAACACAAGAGTGATCTTTTCATTTGACGATTTCTTTACTAAACAGAAATTTCAGTTAGCAGGAGAGTAATTGTTAATGATTGAGTTAAGGCTTTTTCTTCAATACCAAGCGGGGGCGTTCGGAGGCTGCTGGTTTTCTGAAGACTAGTTTAGGTCGTTCGGTTGCTGGTCCAGGAGCGGGTTCTTCTAAAATTGGTTCAGCTTATTTGAAAATCAAATTTGTTACAATCTACGCATGGACGCCTATTTTAAGAAGGAAATAACGTATGTTTTTGCAAAGCAAGAATTTACGTTTGCGATAGCAAATACGTTGTTTTCAACTTTTGACATTGATCATGGTACGGATATATTAATCCGATCCATAGTTCCCAATAATCCGAAAAGTATACTCGATATTGGCTGTGGTTATGGACCTTTGGGGATAATGTTGGCTAAAACCAATCCACAAGCAGAAATTACCATGCTTGACCGGGATCTTTTGGCTGTGCAGTATACCAATTTCAATATCGCAAAAAACAATATAACTAATGCGGTGGCTATTGGGAGTGTTGGGACGGAAGCAGTAAAGGAGAAAAACTTTGATTTGGTTGTTTCCAACATTCCAGCGAAAATTGGAGATGAGGCTATTGCCGAAGAGTTTATTTTAGAGCCATATAGTTTGCTTAATCCCGGCGGTGAGTATTGGATGGTTGTAGTAAGCGCGTTGAATCGATTGGTTCCCAGGGTAGGCAAAGAGCATCATCTTCAAATGAACGAGGTAAGAAAAAGAAGAGGACATATTGTGTATCGGATAAGAAAACCTGCTTAAACTTCTTTGTTTGCAACTTTCCCCTTTTTGTTTTTGATGTTTAGAATCAGGTTTAAAGATAGTAGGGCCAGGATTGTTCCTATGCCCATGGCGCCAAGTCCGTCGAATTTTATTTCTCCTAAAGTCTGGTAAAGGATTAGCGCAATCAAACCCACAAGGGCAGCGCTTGCTCCCATAAGGTCCAAGACAAATGTGTTTTTGGTCATTATGAGCCTTGAGTTTTTGAATGCTTTTGGTAAGGCGGAAAATGTCTTTCCTTTTAGAATTCGTTTTGCGCTTAAGAGAAAGGCATAACTATTGGAGACGAGGCCAATAAGAAGGCCCGTGTAGGCAAAGGGGAGATTGGTGATTTCTTGCGGATTCTGGAACCTCTTTAGACCGAAGTAAAAAGATAACGAAGAGGCAAGAGTTAGCATTACTATTGCTGATCCCAAAGTCCAAAGGGCTGCTTCCCTTTTTGGCCTTCTAAGGCCGATCAGTAGTAAACCTGAGGCGATTAAGTCGGAGACTCCCTGGAGAAGTTCTGCGAGCATTACGACACTTCCGGTAATAAGGGCAACGAAGATGTTTACTGCAATATCCAGGAAGTCTACAAAGAAGGAAGTGAGGATAACCTGTTTGACACTGATCTGTTTCCCCATCTTTAATACTTTACAGCAAATGAAAGACAAATCTACTTTTTGCTTTTTACCTCCGATGGGTCTAGTTATCCCGAGGTTTCTACGTGGAGTTATTTGTTTTTCTTCTTGCGCTTCCGTCCTTTTCCTGATCTTTTCCATACCGAGGGGGCTGCAACTATGGCGATAGCCAAAACCATGATTGCAGCAATTAGATAAAAGGTTTGAAGATCACCCATCTCTTTTTAAGATTAATATACTGAGCCAAAATGTCAAGGTTGAAATTATGGTGCCTGACAGGAGTTCGTTTAATTCAATTGGATTGGTTCCAACCATGTTTGGGAGTACTAACGTTGCGAGTATGAGTATGGAAAAATTTGTACATTCCTTGAACCCTGACATAAAAGTTGTTTCTAAACCACGAGAGGGCCATGAGTATCCGTATTTTGAAGGCTTTAAAGAGTTTTTTCGGCAAGCCCCATAGTTTGATTTATGTGCCTAAGACTGTTATAATACTGTATCGTTGGAGCGAACCGACGTTTGCTATGAGGGGTTTATGGCAAAGCACGTTGATTGGAGTTAGTCGTGGTTGCGAGCGAACCTGTCGAAGACGAGCTTGGTGGTATGTGGGTTGCTGTTATGGAAGCATATGTGGCAGACCCATCAGGGTTTGTTCAGGGGGGATTCAAGCTTCTCAATAGGGAAAATCCGGTTTTGGTGCCTGTAGTGGTGAGCCACTCTGTGGGGATGCCTAACCCGACTGCCGCTGCTGGTTGGGCGCTGATGTACTACACCATTCTGTCGCTCACCTCTGGTCAAGGGCAGTCCGTGCCTGTGGTCAGTCAAGCAACTAGTGAACAATTTCTGGTTGGGATGGCTGGCGTTGAGCGGGCGAAGATGACCAGTGAGATGGAGCAGGCATTTGAGGAGGTTATGGTCTATGACAGAGAAACCAACTCAGGACTCCGTGCATTCTGGTTTCACTACTTTATGTGGCGGTATTATACGGAAAGCACCAGGGGTGCGCAGGAGTCTGACATTTCTGCTCGTGCCTTGCTGTTTCTAGCCAATATCATTCACGCCCAGAGAAAGGTGCTGTCGGCGAGAAGGAAGGTGCCACGAGCGAACTGAGTTGTCACTTTGTGGTGTGCGCGATTGGCCCCATGGGTCTCTTTTGAGAAACGTGGGGCCGTTCTTTTTGTCAAATTTTTTAGCTTTCCAAACCGGAGGTGTTAATTCAGTTTTTGGTTTTGGTGGCTTCTGGTAGAATACTTTCCATATGGCTGCAGAACGGGTTCTTAGATGGTATGAAGACCTGAGAGGGAGAGAGTTGATGGGATTTGAGTTGAAGGAGAAATTTTCTGCGTGGGGAGTTACGGATTGTTTTTGTGATTTTGATGATAGTCTTGTCGGTACTAAGGGTGTGTTTGGAGTTGCTACCTCGGATGTGGGGCAGATCTTGTTTAATCGGGCCCGGGCTCTGGGGCGGGAGATTTCTTTTGCGAGTGCAGAAGAAGTTGCGCGGGAGTGTTTGAAATATATACATGGTTTGAGAAGTCAGTTTTCAGTAGATCGGCCAGTTACACTTTTGAGTGTGCTTTTGACTGCTCGTCATCTTGGTTTAGGTGATAAAGATGAGGAGGTTGGCAGGGCGTCTGATCGGATGGCGCGTGTTTATGGGGAAGATATACCGGATGTCTTTCCCGGAGCCCGCGAGACAGTTGCGGCTTTGCGGGATAGTGGGATTAATTTAGTGTTGGCCACACATGCTTCGCCTGAATGGACGCGTATTAAGCTTGGGGGAACAGGTTTGGCGGGGTGTTTTAAGGGAGTTGTTTGTTTTGACGTTAGGCAACCTAAGGCTAATCAATGGCGATCTCATTTTCCTATTTTAGAGAGAGATCCTACTAGGGTTCTTGTTATTGGGGATAACTATTGGGGGGATATTTTCCCGGCTGTTTCGTTAGGAGCCCGAGGCGCTTGGATTAATGGTGATCAGGCTTTTAGTGTGGATTCTTCGACGGGGGACGGTAGGGATTTTTCGGACAGAGTTATAACTGCGCACTCAGTTGGGGATGTTGTTGAGGCGATACTGCGAGCGTGAGAGAAGGCCTGTAGTAGGAGATTTTGGATATACTAGCCCTACCGGTCGGGGACATTTGTTTAGAGAAAATTTTCCCTAGAAAAATAAGGTGGGTAAGCTGCTCGGATCAAATTCTGATCTTAGACTTGCTTTCCCTGTTTAGAAAAGTTTGGTAGGGAAATTGTTCTAAACTGTCTGCCCTTTATCGGTAGGGCTGATATTTTTATAGCACAAGAAGATCGACTTGTCAAGACCGATAGTTTAGGTAAATATGGTTCCGTTTGGGATAAGGAAGTGCATAAGGATTGTTAAAACTGGGCCGAGGATGGTCCAGACTAATGGTCTTCCAAAGATTGGGAGAATTAGGGCAAGAAGAATTATGAAACCGTATTGGTTTAAAGTTTTGTCCAATTCGTAGGCGGTGTCTCGCGGAAGGAGGCCTATTAGTATTTTTCCTCCGTCCATTGGATGAACGGGAATAAGATTAAATACGGCGAGGAATAGATTGTATTGGATGAAGAGAATTGCAAAAGAGGTAAGGAGAGGATTTAAATTTTGGGATAGAGACAAGTGGGCTATGCCCGAGGCAGCAATGGCCATTAGAAAATTTGCGCCAGGGCCGGCAAAGGATATTATTGCAGCGTCCTGGCGGGGTTTTTCGAGATTGTAAGGATCAAACTGGACGGGTTTTCCCCATCCGAAACGAAACAAAAGAAGCATTATTGTTCCTAGAGGGTCAAGATGTGCAAGAGGATTTAAGGTTAAGCGTCCCTGGGATCTGGGCGTTGGATCGCCTAGACGATCTGCTGCATAGGCATGGGCAAACTCATGGACGGTTATTGCGATAAGCAGAGTTGGAACGATAAACAACAGTTCAATCGGGTTTGTTAAAAGGCTTTCCATTTGATACAAGATGTGCTTTCTGGTAAAGTATACAGGTTCAAACCTATGGCATCAATTTGTGCATCTTGTGGAAAGGGAAACATTGTTGGGAGACGTGTGACTTTTTCCGGGAAAAGAAACCGGCGTGTATTTAAAGTAAACCTTCATACCTTTTGGGTTATGGAAGGGACGGAGCATGTTAAGAAACAATTTTGTACTAAATGCTTGAGGCGCGTAAGAACCTTAGGAAAGAACCTTGCTGCTGACGCAGTAAAAGGGAAAGAGATACGACATCAGAATGTTACCCCAGGGTAGGCTTCTTTGAATTGTTTCCAGGAAACCGGGTTTTTGCCTTGTAGCTGAACCAGGTTAGGCACTAGGCATTGGGCATTAGGCACTCGTTCTTCTACGTGGGCTTTTAGGATTTTTAATCTTCTATTGCCTATTGTCTGTTGCCTATTGCCTAGCTGTACTTCTGTCCAGGCGTTGGGCCAGGGGAACATGGCGCGGATAAAACGTTCAACAATGAAAGGTGAAACGTCAAAAGTTAAAGGTTCTTTTGATGAATTTAGCATCCATCTTACTTCCAACTTTTCGTTTAACTTTTCACCTTTTAACATTTTACCTAAGTAATCCGGGGGGATGAAGCCGTCTTCTTTTGTGATGTGGCGGGCGAATGTTGCTTTTTTATGGTCTTGATCTTGGGGAATAATCTTTCCGGCAAGGTAGTCGGGGAGGATTTTTACAGTAAGTTCGGCGCCTTTTGTAAATAGACGGGTGTAGAGAGTTTCTTGGTCGTCATCTTCTTTGACTTCATCTTTTTCTGCGGCAAGGATTGGACCGTGGTCGAACTTTTCGTCCATTTTCATTATCGAAACACCGGTTTCTTTTCCAGAGATAATTGTTGCCTGGACGGGAGATCCCCAGCGCCATAAAGGTAACAAGGAAGGGTGGGTTACTAGGATCCCTGCTGGTGTGAGGTTGAATAACTCGGGAGGGATCCAGAGGCCGTAGTAGGACAGGATGATTACGTCTGGTTTTTTGTCGGCAATCCAAGCAGTTGCAGTTTTATCGAGTTTTTCCGGCTTAAGAAGCGGAATGTTTTGGCTTTTGGCGTACAAAGATATTGCTGTGGGGGATAGCTCTTGTTTTCTACCTGTTGGTTTGTCTGGTTGAGAAACAACTCCTACTACCTCGAGGTTTTTGTGTAGAAGTTCTAAAGCAGGAAGGGCGCGATGGGAGGAGGAGAAAAAGACAATCTTTGTCATTTTTATATAAGGGTTATTTCAGTCCATTCTTTGTTTTTAAGCTGGTAGAGTTTGCGGTCTTGTTCGAGGAGGCGGTCGACGAAAAAAATTCCTTCGAGGTGGTCGACTTCGTGTTGGATTATATGGGAAAGAAATCCTGTGAAGGATTTGGTTGTAGGTTGTAGGTTGTAGGGTGTAGGATCTATTTGGAAATACTTCAGAGTTATGGAGTTGTGGCGGCGGACGGGGCCGTAGTAGTGAGGCAAGGAGAGGCAGCCTTCCATCAATGGGGTGGGTTTGCCTTTCTTGTCATTTGTTTTTTTGGAAAGTTTGATAATTTTTGGGTTTATGAAAACTTGTGGCTTGGCTTTGGGAGTAGCTTTTAAAATAAACACGCGTTGGAATACTGCGATTTGGGGGGCGGCAAGGCCTAGGCCCTCTGGATCGTTTTGAGCTTTTAGTGTCTCTTCGAGATCTCGAATTAAGTCTAAAAGTTTTTTGTCTGCCTTTTGGACGGGCTTTGATTTTTCCCGAAGTTTAGGGTCGGTTGTGCGTAGTATTTTTTTAACCATATGCGTATTTTAGTTTAAATTCGAACCGAAGTCTAAATTTGACAAAAACTCTTCAAATGTCGATTCGTATCGACATTATGGGCTAAAAGTGGTATACTTCTTATGCTTCCGGAGTGGAGGCTGTTGCACTAAAGAGAGGGACCGAAATGACGGCAGGGCAGCTGGTAGCTGGAATGTGGGTAATCCTCTGGATTATGTTCGTCGGTTTGCTCATAGCCGCGATTGTCGCGAGCTTCCGGCGGGGACGATACACAGAGGATGAGTTCGATCGGACGACGATCAGGGGGAGCGGTGCGATCATGCTCGCGGTCCTTCTGTTCATGTTGTGGGCGGGACCGCGCGTGTTGGCGACGTGGTTTGTGCTCCTGCAGTATGTCGCGGGCCACTTGGCCAATTCCTTCCTGGCAGGGTTTGCTGGCACCGCACTCATTTGTGCGGTCCCTATGTCGGCATTCGTGGCCTGGGGCCTCCAGGAGGTGCTCTTCAAAGGCCTTGGTGGTCGGTCGCCTGAGCCTTGGTGGAAGTCTGGACAGGAGGCCCAATGCTGAGCAATCTGCTTTTCGAACCGGCGGTGCCCTTTTGGGCGATTCCGCCTGCGGTGTTGGCAACAGTTTTGGTTGCAGCCGCGACCGCATATCGGTCGGAGATCAGGTTGTGGCGGGATAGGTGAGAGCATGGGGCGGCGGCTTGGGATAAACACACATTTGTGTCCCGAGCTGGCCGCCCTTTTCTATGCCCAAATCTACGAAGCTCTATAGGTTGATTTTGGGGAGAGTTTGTGCAAAAATCACGCCTAGCACAAGAATCGTGTTTTGTGCCCGAGTCTTTTGGGCGCTAAGTTGCACATTTTGGGAGAGCGGGATGTCTATTGTTGGACTTGTGGGGTTCTATTTCCTTGTAATCGCAATTTGCTTTGTTACCAACTTCTTCGGATTTCTGGAGAGGTTTGTTGCAACAGCGAAAGTGGTTGCGCTTTTGGGAATTTGTGGCGCTACCGTATATGTCCTTTTTCCGGAGAAGGCGGAGGGTTTGTACGGACTCTTTTGGTCTAATGTGGACGCTTGCACAAAGGGCTTTGCGCGGCTTGTAAGGAGGGTCTCGTGATGATGCCGCTTGACGATCAGTGGTTGGTTGCTCTGTGGGAGAGTGTTTACAGGGATGCGATTGCCAGGGGACTGACGCCGGAGGAGGCTCAGGATGAGGTGGTTTTCTGGATAGCGTTGTGTAGTGCGGGTTCCTTGATCCTCGCCACCGTTGTCGTTTTGGGACTGGCCTTGTTGGCCAACACGGGTGTAATGACCTAGTGCTGCAAGGCGGAAAGGTTGTGCTGCCTCGGTTGGGTCAGGGAAGATAAGTGTACTCGCAAAACGAGCGCGCGCTTCCTGGCCCAACCAAAGAACTACTTTAATTTGTCGAATAATTGGCGGGCTTCTTCGTCTCGTGGATCGATTTTTTCTAGTACGTATTTTACTTCCTCAAAGGCTTTTTGTTTTTCTTCGAGTTTGATATAAATTTTTGCTAAACCGACTCGGGCTTCGTTGTAGTTTGGTTTTAATTCCACTGTTTTTTCTAAAATTTTGCGAGCTTTTTCTGTTTCACCTTGGTAGTCATACAAAACTCCTAAGTTGTAAGAGAAGGAAGGTTCTGTGGGGGCAAGGCGGACGGCCTCTTCTAAAGAATTTACTGCAAGGCCTAGGTAACTTTGGTCTATTCCCGCCAGGCGTTTTAGGTATGTTGCGCGAGATGCCCAAAGAGTGACGTGTCGGGGGGAGATTTTTAAGGCTTCGTCGGAGGTTTTTAGGGTTAAAATGGCCAGTTCCCTACCCAGTACTTCGCCTTCGGCTCGTTTTTGCGGCGGTTCGTAAAGGTTTACTGCAAGTTGGGAGGTTGAATCCGCCAGTTCGTCGTAGTATTTCGGCTCTTTTCTGAGGCTTAGAGTTTTTTCTAGTTTTTTTACTGCTTCCTGGTACAGGCCTTTTTCGTTGTCTTTCTTACTTTGGGCATAAAGAACATCTGCGCGGTAGAGGGAGATGACAGGCAATAGGCAATAGGCAATAGGGAAAAGCAGGAGGAGAAGGGGGAGTTTTTTGTAAGTAAGAGAGGGTCTACTGGTGCTTAATGCCTTTTGTCTGGTGCCTAGAGTTGTTGCCATTGCTGGGATGAGGAAAAAAAGAAGGGATGTTGGGACGACTGAAAAGCCGAAGAAGTTGGTAACAAGAAGGCTGGAGTAGGCGGGAAGGAAGGCATAAGACTTTTTAAGGAGGAGCCATATGGTGGTTCCGATTAGGAACAGATAGGTTAGGAGTCCTATGGTCCCCGTATTTGCAAGATAATTTAGATATTCGTTGTGGGCCTTGTTGTACAGAAGATCCCATTCGGAAGTAAGGTTTGCCTCTTTGGGGCGGAAGTTGTAATAAGAGTAAGCAAAAGTTTCGACTCCGGAACCGAGAATTGGGTAGGCACGCCATACGCCTATTGCCCCTTTCCAGACGATTTTTCTTATGTCGAAGGATTCGGTACCGGGGGAGGCGGAGGGAGAAGGGTAGGTTGGCGATTCGAGGTTGGGCTTAGTGGGGGGCACGCTAAGCGTGCCTAAACCCTCGCTTAGCGAGGGTGTCCAGGGAGTGCCGCTTGCCAGAATAAGAACGAAAAACGAAAAATGCAAAACGCAAAAACTTTTGAGGGCATTTTTGTTAAAGGGCTTAATAAGGCTTATTAGAAACACAGCGTCTGCTGCTATAAAACCCAGCAGGCCGGAACGGGATTTTGTAAATAGTATTGCTGCGAACAAGAGGATGGGTAGCAGATAGTGGGTAGTAGTTTTAAGGAGGGTTTGAGGTTTTTTACTGTTTTCGGGGTGGTGAAGGATATAAACCCAAGACAAAGGGGCGATCATAGCAAGCCAGGCAGCAAGCCAGTTAGGTTGGCCGAGGGTTGCAAACACTCTTTCCTGGACTTTGGGAATCCAGCAGGAGGTATCGAAGTTTCCTTTTAAGACGAGGCAGCTTATGCTGTGGCCAAAGTGTTCGAAGATTGCGTAAACGGAGATTATCGTGGCGGAGGCCACTAGGAGGCGAATCGCAAATAGCGAGTGGCGAATAGTTAGATTTGAAACATATGCCCAGTAAAGTAGGGCATAGCACGCTATGGAGATAAGGCCGCCGTTGAAACGGGAATAGTAGCCCCATATTGATGTGTGGGTGTCAATTGAGAAAAAAGTAGATGTGCTTTGCGCAAGTAGGAAAAGTAGTAAAGGTAGATCGAGTATTGTGCGACGGAAGATGATTTTTCCGGCAAGGATAGATTTTAAGGTCCAGGCAAGAATAATTATTACAGTTCCTGCATAAACCAAGAGCATTTTGGGAAATTCAAAAAGCTCGGACATTTGGGGGGTGAATATAAACGGAAGGACTCCGAGGAGGAAGTAGAAGGTCAACTCGATGGCTTTTTCTGAAAGTTTGTGGAAGTTTTTTGTAGCCATATGACGAGTATATGTTATTTATTCCTGTTTGGAAGTTTCGTTTTTGTTGGTAGATTTAGCTGGGACAAGGTGAGAAAAATGTATCAAACTGTATCTTGTTGTGGTAAGATTGTGCTATGGGAGTAGAACAAGGTAGGGTGGGTTTCTTGGGTCCTGATGCTGAGCGTGTTGTGCCTCGAAGGGCTACGTTTATGGACCGGGTGGTGTTGGATTCAGTTAGCAGCAATCTAACTGTGGCTCACCGTTTACCCCAAGCTGATCGTTCCCTTCTGGAATGGCCCCTTGTGTCTGGTGCTTCAGATGAACATAGGATACTGCGTGATTTCCATAACTTTGATAGGGATCTTCTGTCGGCTAATGTCTCGGTAAATGGACGTGATGTTATTGGTTTGGATGAGAGATATTATGTTAAGTCTCGCGCTCTTTTAAGGACACATGCGGAGGAAATAAAAAGAAGTGGACGGTTTGGGGTTTTTTCTAGTATGGCGGATATTTTAGTTCGCGAAAGACAAAGGTTGGGGGAGTTATCTTATAAGGTGTTATTGAATGATTTGGTTAGTCTGTATCTTGCTGTGTGCCAGGAAAGGTTTTTTGTGGGTATTCGGGAAGGTCGACCTTTGTTTAAGAGGGTTGACTTACCGGATCCAGCTGCTTGGCCGGATGGTTATATCTTTAATGTTGGATCTGCTTTTTTGGGGAATACTCAATTGGTTGGTCGGCAGGAGTTGGAGATAGTTCCGTCAAGGGTTGTTCTTCCTGAAGAGTTGAGTGGAGTGGTTTTGCCTGAACCATCCAGAAAGGTAGGGGATTTGTTGGAGGAGGCATTCTATCGTCCACGCTATATTGTTCCCCCTGAGGGGGCGGAAGTTAGATTCCAGCGAGCGGGAGATCTTGAGAGGGCCGTCGTTTTTTGTAGTCGTGGTAAGGTAATAGGTAAATTGGTTGCGGGGGGAGTTGAAAGTTTTGTGTGGATTGATTTGGACACAGCGAAGGGATTTAGTAGCGTTGATGCGATTTTCGATATTAGGGTAATGCAGGAAGGGAAATCGCGTTGGGTGAATATTTTCGCAGAGGTGTACCACGACCTAGTAACAGCAGTCGAATCGCCTGGATCAAAACGAAAAAGAGGCGGTATGGCTTCTTTTTCCAAGGCTAGTGAGTTGGTGGTTTCGGAGGGAGGACCATCAGTTATTTATATTCCGAGGGTTATCAGAAAAGGTGAGGCTCCACGTTCTAGGCTACCTTATGAAGGACCACCTCGACCGATTACTCCTCATAGGGTGGTTGGTCACTTAAGGCAAAGGGCTATGACTGAAGAACACAGAGGCATTTTGAGGCTATGGCAAGAGGCGCGAGGTTTGGATATTTTGTCGATGGTGCCAGGGGGCCACACCTTCGTTCGTCCTTACACTGTGCCTGCAGATGATCCCGAAGCTTTTCGCAAGTTACCGCAATTTATCAAGAGGCGGATTGAGACTCGCCTTAAGGATGATTTTGAAAGAGCTCTAGCTTCTTGACTACTAGATTCTATATCCTCTATACACTATACTCCGGCGTATAAGTGTTTGACTCCTTGTTTGGCCTCATTACCCATGATATTGGAATTGATTTAGGAACGGCAAATACGCTTGTTTACGTTCGAGGTAAGGGAATTGTAATTCGCGAGCCTTCTGTTATTGCAAGACACAAAAAAACTAAGGAGATTTTAGCAATTGGGGTTCAGGCAAAGAAAATGGAGGGGCGTACCCCGGCGACAATTGAGGCGATACGTCCTTTGAAAGATGGAGTCATTGCTGATTTTGACGGAACCTTGGCGATGCTTTCTTATTTTATCGGGAAGGTTCATGAGACTCCAGAAGGGGTAAGGCGAATTGGGTTGCCAAAGATTCCAAGGCCCAGAGTCGTTATAGGGATTCCGTCGGGAGTTACGGAGGTTGAGAGGAGGGCGGTCCAGGAGGCTGCGCTATCTGCGGGGGCACGTAAGGCATATTTAATAGAAGAGCCTATGGCTGCTGCAATTGGGGCAGGCTTGTCGGTCTGCGAGGCTGGGGGGATTTTTGTTGTTGATATGGGGGGAGGGACAACGGAGATAGCCTTAATTTCCTTGGGGGGAATAGTTTTGAATCGAGGTTTGAGGATTGCGGGGGACGAGCTTGACGAGGCGATTGTTTCTTACCTTCGCATGCGGTATTCGATGCTTTTGGGTCGCGCCTCGGCGGAAGAACTGAAACTGGCTATTGGGAGTGTTGTTCCGCTTCCGACCGAGAAGTCGCATGTTATTCGCGGGCGGGACTTGGAAACGGGTTTGCCAAAGTCAATGAAAATTACGTCTTTTGAAGTGCGAGAAGCAATAACGCCTGTAGTTCAGCAAATTGTTTCCCGAATTGCGGATACCTTGGAATCTGCTCCTCCGGAACTCGTGTCGGATGTTATTGAGCGGGGAATAGTTTTGGCGGGAGGAGGGGCGTTGCTGCCGGGGTTTGACCAGCTAATTTCGGAGGCAGTAAAGATTCCGGTTTGGATTGCGGATGATCCGTTGACTGCGGTAACTCGGGGGACGGGGAGAGTGCTTGATGACCCGAGCTTATTGAAAAAAGTTCGGGTTACGGGAGGGTTGAGGTAGAAAAGGCTGCATTTCAAACTCGCCTTCCCCGCGGCCGCCGTCAATTATGTAGCTGCCTGTATATTTATCTCCCACCTTGTGGCCTTGGTAGGAGATGGGATAATTGTGGTTGACACCTGACCTTTTGGGGTCGTAGGTTTTGATAATTGTTAAAACGTCGCCATTTTGTCTTATGACGGCTGTTGCGGTTCCTAGACAATCTTCTATTGTTGCGAGTGTTTCTCCATGGTTCTGGCTTGCCATGTGAACCTCAAATAAGCCTTCTGGTCTGCACCATGTGTTCCATGTACCGATAAACTGTGGGGTTTCGGTGGTTACTCGACCTTCTGTTACGGCTCGATAACGTCTTTCCAGAAGTTCTCTTTCCAGTAGGGTTTTAGGGTTTGGCTGGTCGTCTACCAAATGGCTTATGGCAGCAGCGTATTCTTCCATGGCAGCCAGTACTTCTGCTGTTTCCCTTCTGTAAACTGCCGGCTTACCGTTACTGTTTAGTAGTGGATTGTTGATCATTATATAGTCAGTATGGCCTATGCCAATGATAACCACTTGCGGGGTCAGCTCTAGTATGTTGTCGTGGATTCTTTGTTCTCTGATGACTGTGTGGATATATTCGGCTTCGACACCTGCTCTATAGTGTGCTTCGACTAGTGGTTGAGCTTGGGGTCTATTGTTTTCTATGTGAGGAATTGATTGAAGCTGAAGTCCGATTCGTCTTTGTTCTGCCAGTTTTTCTGCATAGCGCATGTAGGTATCCGGATCGTCCAAAAATGCTATTTTGTGGCCCAGGTTTTTACACACCTCCACTACTCTGTCCCAGTAGGCTGTTTGTTCGGGGGGTATCCCAAATTCGGCTCCGTCTGGGGTAGCGGCTAATGCGCCGGAAGGTGTTGTTTCTATACCAACGACTGTGCCTCGCGGGAGTTGGGAAAGGATTTCGATTAGTTCTTGGCTTGGGTAAACTGGGAGTTCTCTGGAGGCTAGACCCCAAAGGTAGTCTATGTGTGCCCCGTGTGTGACTCCAAAAACTCGTTCAACCATCTCGGGAACTGTAACAAGAATAATTGGTGATGGCAAGGGGGGTGTGTGGAATTGGGCACCTACTGTTGTAAAATACCCCTTAGGTATGCGGAGTTCTTCTAAGACTGGCTATTTTGTTGGGTTGTATTTTTTGGTTTCTTTGCTTCTTATATTTTTGGATTCGAGGAAATTCTTAAAACCTGTTCATAATTTGGTTGGCGGTTTTACTACTCCTGTGACCTCCAGCCTTTTTAATTTCAGGAGAGTTTTAGTTTCTCCTTTGACTTCAGTTTTTTCTGTGGGAGATTTGGAAAAAGAAAATGTTTCTCTTCGCGAAAGAAATGTTCAGCTTGAGGGAATAATTGCTCAAATTGGTGCTTTGAAGGAAGAAAACGAACACATGCGGAGGCTTCTGGCGGCAGGACTCCCTCCCAGTATGTTGTTTTCTCCAGCACGGGTTGTTTCTGTTTCGGGGGGAAGTTTGTTTTTAACTTCAGAAAAAGTGCAGGAGGGGTTGAATGTTATTACCTCTCAAGACAAAGGAGTCTTTTTGGGTCGGGTTCGCGGAGTTTATGGAGGACGGGGAGAAGTTGCCCTGCCTGTTAGTGTTGACTCAAAGATCCCTGCGATAGTAAGGGATAAAGACACGGGAGATAGGCGGGCTTCTGGTTTGGTTTTAGGAAAAGGAGGACGAGCAATTGTTGATCAAGTTTTCACTGGAGAGACTTTAAAGGAAGGGGATCTGATTTTGACTTCCGGAGACCAGGGGTTTCCACCAGAGCTTTTAGTAGGATTTGTGGGGAAAATACTACCTGTCAAAGAAGGGGCATTTAGGCAGGCGGAGATTGTGTTGCCGGTTGATTATTATAAATTGACGAATGTGTTTTTGGTGACTAAGTACTAAATACAGATGAGGAATAGGATTTTTATACTATTGGCTTTAGTTTTTGCCTTTTTGCAGGGACCTTTGTTGCCGTCGGTTTTTATTGAAGGATTGCTTGTGATAATGCTAATTAATGCGAACCCTTCGGCTACGGCCGCCCGCGGCGAGCCTTCGCTCAGGGCAAGTTCGCTTGTTACTCTATTCCTGGCAGGGATTATTTTTGATCTTGTTCAAGGGAGAACTTTGGGTATAACAGCTGTGCTTTTTGGAGCTTTTGCGCTGTTGTCACTTTTGCTGTCTCGGGCTGCAAGTTTCAAGAGGACGCTGCCTCTTTCTTCCTTGGCCTTTTTTGTAGATATAGTTCGGGGGAAAATTGTTTTTGGACAGTATTTTTTTGTGCCGGCTGTTGTCTGCTTTTTAATTGTGTACTTGATTTTAAGGTTTGTCTCGCGGCCCGGGGAGCATAGGGTCTTTAGGTACTATGGTTAAAAAAGATTCTTTTGGTAGGAATTATTTAAAGGGTAAAAATGTCTTTGGTGAGGGGATTACGGGGTTTTCTACAAGGTCCCGACAAATACCGAAAGTTCAAAGGCCAAGGTGGTTGTTACTGCTTGTTTGTCTTTTTGTGTTTTCTCTTTTTGGTTTAGCACGACTTTTTGATCTTCAGATTGTTCGCGGTTCATACTTCCGGTCTTTGTCGGATGGGAACAGGGTAAGACGAATTCCGATTCGGGCCCCGCGGGGGGAGATTTTGGACCGAAATGGGCAGGCTTTGGCGAGGAATGTTCCGGTTTATAAATTGGCTGAGTTTTCTTCTGGGGGAGTTGTCACCCGTACCGAAGTGGTGTCTCGCGAGGAGGCTATTAAGATACAGTCTTCGGATTTCGTGCGGCAAAGCAGATTGATAATAGACATTGCCCGAGAATATCCGTTGAACGAGGCTGCTGCGCACTTGGTGGGGTATGTTGGCGAGGCGAGTCCGGAGGAGATTGCTTCAATGCCAAACGACAAATGCCCGCCTCTTGGTTTGGGGGATTTAGTAGGACGTGGGGGAATTGAACAACAATATGATTGTCTACTGCGCGGAGTTGACGGGGAAGAGTTGGTTGAAGTTGATACGCAAGGACGATTGATAAGGCGGTTGGGACGGCGTGAGGCTATTCCTGGAGAAAGTTTAAGTTTGTATGCTGATGCAACTTTACAGAAAGTGGCGTACGACGCTTTGCAAGATGCCCCAAATTTAACTAAATCTATTGGGGGGACAAATTGGGAAGGAGGAGGCGTGCGTGGGGCAATTGTTGCCCAAGAGGTAGAAACGGGGGGAATCCTGGCTTTTGTTTCTTATCCTTCTTTTAATCCTTCAACTTTGGGAGAGGAATACTCGAGATTATCGGCCGACAAAAATCTTCCGCTTTTTAATAGAGTAATTGGAGGAGCATACCATCCGGGTTCTACTTTTAAGGTTGTTTCCACTGTTGCCGGGTTTGAGGATGGGAAAATAGACCGCCTTTTTCAGTATGAGGATACTGGACGGGTAACGGCTGGTACTTTCTCGTATTCCAATTGGTATTTTACCCAGTACGGAAGAACGGAGGGAGTAATTGATGTTGTCAAAGCTATTGCGCGATCGACAGATACGTTTTTTTATAAGGTTGGAGAGCTTGTGGGGGCTCCACGGCTAGCATATTGGGCGGAGAAATTTGGGTATGGAAGAAAGACTGGAATTGATTTGCCTGGGGAGGTAGCGGGGCTTATACCAAATCCCGAATGGAAGCTCGCGACTAAGGGAGAAAGATGGTTTTTAGGGAATACATATCACATGGCAATTGGACAGGGGGATGTTGCTGCTTCACCTTTGCAGGTAAATCAGATGACGCAGGTGGTAGCTAGTGGAGGTGTTTTGTGTAAACCAAGGGTAGTTAAGGGAGATAAGGGTGATTGTGGGGATCTGGGGATAAGCAAGGAGGCCTTGGAGGTAGTACAAGAGGGGATGAAAGGAGCGTGTTCGGCTGATGGCACGGCCTTTCCGT
Source organism: Candidatus Blackburnbacteria bacterium RIFCSPHIGHO2_12_FULL_44_25 (assembly GCA_001816455.1). Taxonomy (GTDB): domain Bacteria; phylum Patescibacteriota; class Microgenomatia; order UBA8517; family UBA10165; genus 2-12-FULL-44-25. Next base: position 11,107 of record MHCB01000009.1, on the reverse strand, counting down.
TTTTTAATTTTGAGCCTAGAGTTGCTTGTAAAACCGGGACCGCGCAGACTGTAGGGGAAAACACCCATGCCTGGTTTACTGTTTTTGGGCCGGTTTCGAGCCTGCAAGGCCAGGCCTTGCAGAGTGGGAAACAGATTGTGCTCACTGTGTTGGTTGAAGAAGCAGGGGAGGGTTCGAGGGTTGCTGCACCTGTTGCCAGAAGGGTTCTTGAGGAGTGGTTTAAGGGTAGAAAGTAGAGTGTCTACTGATTTATCGATAAATCGATGAATCGAGTGTTTGGGATATGGGAAAACATGCAGGGAAAAGCCGTCTGGCGCACACGAGTGTGCTTATCGTCCAAAGGACGACCAGACGGCTTTGTTGGATGGGCGGGTGCGGTGCCTATCCAGGTAACCAGATGGCGCTGGTATAGTCGTCCCCAACTGGCCTCTGGTCTGACCCGGAGGTAATTTGGATCACGTTGTGTGACAGAACGGCGTTGGTACCGATGGAGGGCGGGGCCGTGCCGACCTCATACTGGAAGATATACTCGCCGACGCCGCCTGGCTCGATCCCGCCGTCGGGGGCGTAGCGCAACAGGTAGTGGTTCTCCAGCATGTAGAGTTGTACTTCCCAGCTTTGGGAATTGGCCCCTACGCCTTGCCAGCTTATCTTCTCCAAATTGGAGAATGGCAAGCTGCCTCGCAGCCAGATCTCGGCGACGCGTTCCGGCTCCATGTTGCGGACGTAGATGTGGTCCTCAACAATGTCGCCGCGTTGAACGATGCCTGACTGGGTGTGGTAGCCATGGCCGCCCGCCCGGGTAAGCACCGCGATCCTTCGCGTGACATCGACGATGATTCTGGGAGCGGCGGCGCTTTGGGCTGAGGCGTTGTCCGAGATGCAGATGGCGATTGCTACCGCTGCGGCGAGCAAAGCCAGTGTGAACCAGTGCGATACACGGGGTATGCGGGTCAGGAACATCCTGTGTCTCCTTCTTTTTCAGGGTTGCGACTGGATTCTGTTGGGCCTTTTTACCTCCAAATTAGGATGTCAAAAGAGGGTTTTTGGTTCCTCTCGCGATGAGTAGTATTGTAGCATAAAATACCCTGTAGTACAAGGGGTGTGGGTTTGTTTTGGGTTAGGGAAGATTAGCGGTAGGCGTCTTTTCTGTGGTCGATTATTAGTATCCATACAGTCTTTGCTTTTTCGTCGATTTCATAGATTATTCGATACCGGCTTATCCTTAAACGCCGCTGTCCTTTAAGTTCTCTTTTTAGCATTTTGCCAAGTTTTGGGTTATCTTTAATTCTTCTAATTCCCGATAAAAGAGCATCTCGGAAAGTTTTATCAATCTTTTTTAAATCTTCTTCAGCTTCAGGGGTAATTATGACTTTATACGGTGAGGACATTTTTATTCTGAGAAGCAAACTCTTTTTCTATCTGTTCCAGGGTTTTCCCCTTTCCTACCGTCATTTGTTTTTTTGCACGGCGTAAGGAAGCCATAGTTTTGGGGTTTGAAAGTATCTCTATTGTGTCGATAATGCTTTCGTACTCATCAAAGGAAATTAGAACAGCACAGGGCTTACCCTTTTTGGTGATAGTTACTCGATCCATAGTTTTTTTTACGTCCTTTATGATTTTGGGAAGAGTATTTCTTGCTTCTGTAAGAGGGATGGTAGAACTCATATTTCAAATGTACAGAAGTCTGTCTTGTTTGTCAATGAGTTAAAGGCGTAGGGGTGGAAATGAAAAACCCCGCCTGGTGCCAGAAAAAACTGCACGACATGTGCGTCTCTTCTGGACTTATCCAGGCGGGGCGTGTGCCGTCCTTTGCGGCGTTGGACGGGGTTGGTGGCTTTATCTGCCAGCGAGGTCGATGCCGAGCCTTTTGTTGATGGCGGCTGAGCGAATGTCTGAGCCGACCAGGACGCTCGAGTCTCGGTTGGTGCCGAGGTTGGCCATCACGGAGTGCATTGCACCCAACGGAGTACTTCCTCTGTCAACGTTTTTGAGGGCGAAGACCAGGTCGATTGCTACCGTTTGGCGGCTCCCGAAGCCGTGCTTCCCGGCGCCGTAGCGCAGGATGTAGCGCTGGTCACTAGTGAACTCGAGCTGCCAGTCTTCTGCCTGGCTCCAGACGGGCTTGAACTCCACAAACTCGAGCTCGGGCGAAGAGATCAGCCCGGAAACCCATAGCTGGTAGAGGTGGAGCTCGGTGGGGTTGGTTACGACGATGTGGTCGATGATCTTGTCGCCAGGGCGATAGATCTCGGCGTCTGTGCTCGTTATCGGTACGATCAAGGAGCCGCGCTTGACCTCGCGCGTGATTTCCAAGAGTGGTCTAGAGTTCTCCGTGGACGCCGGGTGAGTGGCCTGCTGTGAGACCGCCGGTGGTGTGAGAAAAGCGACTGCTAGGGCTAGAGCGAGAGCAAAACCCACGGAACCTGCGGCGAATAGTTTTAGCATAGCTGCGTTCCTCTGTGCGAATTTTATAGGTGCTAACTTTGCTTTGAATAAGCGAGCGAGGGATAAATTTGCCTTTTCGGGCAACCTCACTTCCAGCCTGCTAAAGGTAGGGAAGTATAGCACTCCTAGTGGCAAATGTCAACCTATAATAGTTATTTGTATATTGGGGTGTTGGAAGATTTTGTGGGGAGGGTTGTGCGTCCGCCTGGGTGCTCGAAATGAGCTTATCGTCGAAATGACGACCCAGGCGGGTGAAGGTTGAAAGGGAGGTTACTGGCTGATGTGCGCGGCCGCGTCTTGGAACGCAACCTTGACCAGGTTCCGGTTGAAGGTTCCCCATAACGTGGGGTATTCCTCAAACCGAGGCGTGCCGTTGGTCCAGACCCAACCACCTGGCTCGTGCCAAATGGTGATCTGCATGGGCCGCACGCCGATTCCTGGCTCAAATTGGGAGACGTCCAACTGGACGGTTCTCCCCTTGGGGATCACGACATCGACTTGTCGTCCCATTTGGTTTGCGTCCAGTTGGACGCGGAGCGTGTCTCCTTCCGGGGTCACATTGAACCAGGACGATTTCCTCAGATCGTTCTGTACGTTGCCATAGGCAACGACGCCATAGTGGCGAATGAGCGGCTGCCGCTCGATCTGTGCGGGAACAAGTGTTCCAGTCGCAGGCCGAGACAGGCTCAACAAGACCGCTCCCGTACGGAGGTCTGGGTATGCCCATGTGGCGCTCGGGAACTCCGATGGCGTTGGATCGCCGGGGAAGTGCGAAGGCCGCCCGTTGTCCATGGATTGGACATAGATGCGCTCGTTCAGCCGAACCGAAACGTACTCCTGGTCGACGCAACGAACTGTCTCGCACTGGAAGGCCTGGAACGTAGTGTTTGAGGCCCCCCATCCGTAGCCGTACCGCTGAGTGCTGTCGGCGTGCGCTGGTGTTGTGCAAGACGTGATGACGACCACTAGCGTGATAATCACCCCCACGATGGTTTCAAGTGGAAACCCGAGTCCTGTGCCTTTTCTCACTGTTTTCTCCCTTTCGAAGAGCAAAATGTATGCTGGGAACCAGCACACGTATTCGATTGCTGAATACAGCCTATATTATAGCACAAAAAGACCCATAATGCAAGCATTAGGGGTCAAAATTGGAAGGGGAGAATGTTGCCAAATGGTGTCGGTTTCACTCTCCCCGATGGTGTTAGGTGGCGCGTACTGATGCGAAGCTTATGGCTTCGCTCCGAACGGCTCTTCCGTCACTTCGTAGAGCTATGGCGAATAGTTGTCCGCTCCAGCTTTGATCAAGCTGGACTTGATGGGGTCTTGGGGGCATGGGTGCAAGGTCCCCATTAGGTCGGAAGGCCGGACCGGCGATATTTTTGCAGCTTGACGGACGGACTTGTTCCTTCCTGCCGTAACCTCGGCAAATGGCGATCCAGGTTACGGCTTTTGCTTCCCCTTGTGCCGGTGGTATTGGTCCTACCCAGACGGTGTTTGGTGATGCGGGGCCCGGCGGAGGTTGGGTGAATGCCAGTTCGACAGTGGCAGTTTGAGCAGCTTGCCAGGCACCGTATGTCCTCTGCTCTGCCGGGGACATTTTTGTTGACGACTGGGTTGGGCCACAGGCGACAGTAAGAAGAACGAGTAGCGCGGCGCGTGCAATCATCCTATTCACCTCTCAATGTTCTTTTGGGCAGGGTATTATATCTTATTTTGGGTGTGTTACGCTTTAGCTTGTATGGCGGAACGAGATTTTTGGGTTGCGTTTTCGACCTTTCCTTTTATTGGGCCGAAAAGGTTTAAATTGTTGGTTGAGTACTTTGGGAGTTCTAAGGGCGCTTGGGAGGCTCCGCTTGGGGAAATTAGGGAAATAGGGATGAGTGAGAAACTTGCAGTTTCTTTTGAAAAACATCGGAAAGGATTTGATTTGGGAGGGTATTTAGGGAGGTTGGAGAAACTGGGGATAGGAGTTGTGACATTTAATGACGCAGAGTATCCGGAAAGGTTAAAAGCAATAGATGATGCACCCTTTTTGCTTTATGTAAAGATGGCCCCACTTCGCTCTGCCGAAAGCTCCGCGGGGCAACTGCCAAGGATGTCACTTTGTGACACCTCTAACTTGGCAGTTGCAGTTGTGGGGACGAGGAGGATTACGAGTTACGGGAGAGATGTTTGCGAAAGAATAACTACCGGGCTGGTTGACGCGGGGGTAACTATTGTTTCGGGGTTAGCACTGGGGACGGACGCTGTTTCCCATAAAGCGGCGTTGGATGCAGGAGGCAATACTATTGCAGTTTTGGGAAATGGGTTGGATACTGTTTATCCTGCTTCAAACAGGGCTTTGGCGGAAAAAATGCTTTCTTCGGGGCAGGGGATCTTGGTTTCGGAGTATCCTTTGGGGTACCCGGCGAGGCCCGAAAATTTTCCGGTAAGAAACAGGATTGTGTCAGGAATGAGCTTGGCTGTTGTCGTCATTGAGGGGACCAGAAAGTCGGGAACTTTATTGACCGCCTCTTTGGCGGCAAAGCAGGGAAGAGATGTTTTTGCTGTTCCGGGACAAATTACTTCGCCGATGTCTCAGGCACCACATTTATTGATTAAGAACGGGGCGAAGTTAGTTGAGAATGTTGAAGATATTTTGGAAGAATTGGACATAAAGGCAATGGGCATTAGGCAAGAGGCAATAGGGATTTTGCCGAACACGGAAGAAGAGGGGAAACTCTTAGAGTTATTGGAGACAGAGGGGTTGGAACTTGACAGTATTGTTAGAATTAGTGATTTGCAAGCGGGGGTGGTTTTGGCGACACTGACCAATATGGAAATGAAAGGATTGGTTAAAAATGTGGGGGGAGTGTACGTGAAGAAATGAATTTAATAATTGTAGAATCACCAACGAAGGCCAAGACTCTGGGGAGGTTTTTGGGAAAAGATTATGAGGTCTTGGCTACCATGGGGCATGTTGTGGATCTTCCCAAAAGCAAGCTTGGGGTTGATGTCGAGCATGACTTCACGCCTGATTATGTTGCTGTGGCAAAGAAAAACGACGTTGCGAAAATAATCAAAAAAGAGGCAAAAAGGGCTGATAAGATTTATCTTGCTACGGACCCTGACCGTGAAGGAGAGGCTATCGCAAAACATGTTGCCGATATAATCGACACGAAAGTAAAGCCAGTACGGGTGGTTTTTCATGAGATTACTGAGAGCGCCGTTCGGCATGCGTTGGATACTCCGAGGGATATAGATTTAAAACTGTATGACGCCCAACAAGCAAGACGAGTTTTGGATCGGCTGGTTGGTTATAAACTTTCCCCTCTTCTTTGGAAGAAAGTTAGGCGCGGATTGTCTGCCGGGCGTGTTCAGTCCGTTGCTGTTCGGTTGATTGTAGAGCGTGAACGAGAGATTGAGGCATTTGTTGCGCAGGAGTTTTGGGAGATAGGGGTGGAAGTCAAAACGCAAAACGTAGAACGCAAAACGGAGAGTTTTGTGGTTGGTTTGGTGCGGATTGAAGACACAAAGGCGGAGGTAAAAAATAAAGAGCAGGCAGAATCAGTTGTTCAGGATTTGGAGAAAGCAGAATATAAAATTTCTGAAGTTAAGAAGAGGGAGGTCAGGAAGCACCCGTACCCTCCGTTTACTACTTCTACGATGGCCCAAGGAGCAGCAAGACTTTTTGGATGGTCAGCGCGCCGGACAATGTCTGTTGCACAAAAGCTTTATGAGGAGGGGTTGATAACTTATCACAGAACTGATTCTTTGAATTTGGCTCAAGAAGCAGTATTTGCAGCGCGAGGATATGTAGAAAAGTCATATGGGAAAGATTATGTTCCGGAAAAACCTAGGTTTTACAAAACGAAGAGTAGGGTTGCGCAAGAGGCGCATGAGGCGATCAGGCCGACGGATGTTGGGGAAATCGCGACTCGTGACTCGCAAATCGCAAATCAGGATGGAGAAAAGCTTTATGAGCTTATTTGGAAGAGGTTTGTTGCGTGTCAGATGGCTGAGGCCCGTTTTGACGCAACTTCTATTGAAGTTAGGGCGGATAAATATACTTTACGAGCAAGCGGTGAAGTGATGAAATTTGAAGGTTGGAGGAAGGTGTATGGCGGGGGACAGAATGCGGAAGACGCGCAACTTTTACCAGAAGTTGAAAGAGGGGATGTGCTAGAAAAGATTAAAGTGTTGTCGGAGCAGAAGTTTACCCAACCGCCTCCGAGATTTAACGAGGCTTCGATTATCAAGACTTTAGAAAAATTGGGAATTGGAAGGCCTTCTACTTATGCTCCTACTATCTCAACTATCCAGGTCAGGCAGTATGTAGAAAAAGACGAAGGTAAGTTTCGACCTACTTCTTTGGGAATTGCAGTTAATGATTTTATAGTTCACAACTTTCCCGATATTGTTGATTATCAGTTTACTGCGGGAATGGAGGAAAGTTTGGATGGAATTGCAAGGGGAGATAAAGAGTGGGTACCGGTAATGCGCGAATTTTGGGATCCGTTTTCAAAAAAACTGGAAGGGGTTGAGGAGACTGCGGAGCGGGTTAAGGTTGCTGTTGAGGAAACTGGGGAGAAGTGTCCGAAGTGCGGGGAAGATCCCAACGTCGCTCGCGCTTTGCGGGGCAAGCAGGTCATTCGCCTTGGGCGGTTTGGAAAGTTTTTATCTTGTTCTCGTTTCCCGGATTGTGACTGGAAAGATAAGTATGTTGAGAAGATTGATATTCCCTGTCCGGACTGTAAGGAGGGGGACGTTATTATAAAGAAAACAAAGAGAGGGAAAAGTTTTTATGGGTGTTCACGGTACCCGGATTGTAAATTTGCCAGTTGGAAGAAACCGAAGGATGAAGGCGAGGAAAGTAACTCTGCGGCTTCGACAGAGTAGCCCATAGCTCGACTTTTGGGTGCATCTGTGAGATAATACTTCATTGACCAAGTTGGTCAGGTTAGTAGCACAAGAGGGAAAAGTTAAAGATGAAGCGGAGAGAAGGAACCCGCGCTTGGTGGCTATTTGGCTTGTGGAGGTGTGTTCTTACGGCCACCATTGTGTTGTTGCTGATCCCGGGGTCCTGCGCGATCGGTCCGATCATGGAGGGACGGTTGTTCGTTGATGGCCAACTCCCCGAGCCTATCTTATTCTGGCTGTTTCTGTATCCTGCGGCAGTGGTGGCTTGGAATGCGCGGTATGGGGATTCATCCTTTTGGCGTACTGCCGTTGGGATGATTCTGACTGCGGGTGTCACGTATGCCTGGTTGCAGATTGCTGGCGCGTTTGCCGGCCTTACGATGGTGGTGTCCGTCGTCGTTTGCTCAGCGGTGGCGCTGAGTGCGCAAGTCCTCAGGGGGTTGTTTTACTTTGTCGCGTGGGTAGCTCGGGACCCCGACCCTTGGAGCATGTTTCGCGATATGGACGAGAGTGCCCAGGTGCTCGAGGACGAGTTTCGCTAGGCCCCATCTGCCTCTCTGAAGTGCTCGCCCCGTACGGGTTTGTGATTTATTTCACTTACTTTGTGCGGGGCGGCTTTGTTTTTAGAGCTTGACCTTTGAAGGCAGTTTGGGGAGGATGGTTTTGGCAAATTGACTGAACGTTAGCCTTTTTGCTAAAGTGGCTTGTGACTGAGAATAGGAATTTAATTGGGGATGTTTCTGTTGGAGCTCAGGATAGACTTCCTGGGATGTCTCCTGGTGCGGTTTTGGAGCATGATGCGGAGGCAAGCAGACGGTTGGGGACTACCATGACGAGAGTGGGTTTGACAGCTCCTTCTATTTGCGAGGCGTGGGTTGTTGGTTATCGAAACAGAGAAGGTGGTCGTAGCGGTCCGCATTGGGATTGGGACGGGGGAGGAGATTCTCAATATCATCGGTGGAAGGAGCCAATAGTTTGGTTCTATTCTTCTGAGACAGGTGGTATTCCTCAAGATTTGTTCGATCTTCTTTCCGGAGGACAAAGAGGGCAGTTGGCGGCGGCGCTTGCTAATGGTTCTGCCGATAAGGTTTCGCGGGAAGACCTTTTGTTGATGGCGGAAGGTTCAAAGCGTGCGCGTGAGGCGAAGGATATGGTTGCTTACCTTGCACTTCCTCCATTGAAAGTTGTTTTTCCTGGTTGGGTAGACACAACAGACTGGGAGCGTATCAGACCTTTTGTTGACGGCAGACGAGCGAGGGTTCTTGAGTTTCTTGAAATTCTTGGCGAGGATCTTCGGTCTGAGAATACTCTGGTTTTAAAGGATTCGGGGGTTTGGCTTGCTAGTCTTGAAGGGCTTAGCCCGGAGGATCGCGGTCGCTTGCGGAGTGGTTTGTCTTCTATGGCGAGTGGGGGTAAAGTTTACGAGAGGCCTGGTGGTAATTATTTGGTTCGCGGACTGTCTGGTGAGCAGGAGAGTGTGCTGCCAGCATACTTAACCAGAATGAGAGTCCCTTTTAGGGGGGATGCTGACGGTGGTGTTGAGACGATGGGAATTTCCAGGAAACTGTTGGAAGAACTTCGGGGTGCGGCGGTTGCTGAAAAGTTGACACCAGGTAAGGATTTGAATGAAGAGTTACCCAGTCTGGGGGTTTTGCATTGGCGTTGTTGATTTTTTGGTAGACTTGTTGGGTGAAACGGTTCAAAGTTGAGTTTATTTTGTTGGGGTTTTTGGGGATGGTAGGGATTTTAGGGCTGTTTTATGGATTACGCCTTAAAACAGAAATTATTTCGCCTGGGAAAATTTCTACTTCTTCTCCTGAACCATCAGCCAATCAGCCGTTGGCTGAAGCGACCCCCACGTTAATACCTACTCCGACCCCTATTCCCCTTCCTGATCCTAAAGTTTACGGCCCTTGTCGGGAGGTGCCGGTTTTGATGTATCACCATGTTCAACCTGCTTCGGCGGCAGCGGAAAAAAATCAGAAGAATGTATCTATGAATAATGAGGTTTTTGCCCAGCAAATGGCGTACTTGGCCCAACGCGGGTATACCACAATCACACCCGACGAACTGCTGAGTTTGCTTGTGACAGGGTCTCACCCTGTCAAGCGAGTGGTTTTGACTTTTGACGATGGATATGCGGATTTTTACACATATGCCTATCCGGAGTTGGTTAAGTATGGGTTTCGTGGTACGGTTTTTATGGCAACAGGACTGGTAGGTGGGGCAGATTATTTAACATGGAGTCAGATCTCGGAAATTGCCGGTTCGGGACTTATTACGTTTGCTGACCATACATGGTCTCACAAGACTATGGGGAACGCGTCGGAGGAGACCGCAAAATATGAGATAGGGACTGCAAAGACTCAGTTGGAGGAGCATGGGCTTGGGCCGGTTACTTCGTTTGCGTACCCGTATGGTACGCCAAGTAAAATTGCTGAGGGGGTTTTAGTGGATTTAGGAATAAAAACTGCGTTTACTACGATTCCAGGAAATTATCAGTGTGCCAAGCTTCCGTATAGCATGCGCAGAACGCGGATTGGGAATTCGCCCTTGTCTTCATATGGGCTCTAGCCTTGCAAGGTGTATCCTTGCGAGGCTGGGTGGGTTTTGGGAGTGCCGGAGGTAATACATCGCGTTCGGATGTGAACGTGACTCGGTTTCCTCCGGCGCGCACTTGAGGTGCCTACCGATTTGCGCGTGATGCGGGCTACTTTTTCTCTCCGTTTACTAACACTACTGGTACGCAGAACCGGTTCTTGAGCGATTCGTACATGAGAGCAAGTGTCTCTAGGCCGCCGAGTGCCTTTCTTTCAATGGCCGATCCGGCATGTTCCACTGCGTTTCCGGTGACCATTATTCCGGGTATCACCCAATCTTTGGTATGTTCCCAGAAATGTAGGCTGTCTTCGGCCGCGATTGTGAAGACGAGGACGGCGAAGAAAAGGTACACCGCGAGCACACCGAAGGTGAGCATGGTTGGGTAAAAGTAGCAGAGAGTACCGAAAGAGGCTAGTCCAACGGCCATCCAAGGATAGACGTAGAACCTCAGGTTCTTGGTCCAGAACCATGTCCAGGCTTTGTTGAGCTGGCTGTTGGGCCACCAATTTCCCCACCAGACAGAGGCCGCTGGCTCTATGTGGTCTTGCCATAGAATTGTAAGGAACGCTATGGCAGCGATAGCTGCACAGGCTGCTACGATTACGAGGAGAACCAGGCCTACTACCTCCAGGATCAGGATCAACACTTTGGGTAGTTTGACCGTGAGTAGTGTGATTCCTACGACTGCGGTGGTGAAGAGTAGAACCATCCATGGGCGCAGCCAACCGGCGATCTGGTGCCGGAAAAAGAAGGCGAACGGCGCTCTGAACATCACCACGCTGCGGATGAAGCAGATGTCCAGTTGCTCGGGGGGGTTACCACCCATTGATTCCCAGTATTCGTAGATCCTCCCAACGAGCGAGCTCCGACTGATCGCTACTCTTTGCATGTGGTTACCCTTTCTTGGTTGTGCGGTATGTGATTTGGAAACGTGCCAGGCGTATTTTACCGTTAGACCGGCGGGCAAGTCAAAGATTTACCCATTGACAGGTAACTTTGCTATCTTGTAAAAAGGCTTTTGCTGCCCCTTAGAGTTTTAAATGGTCAAAACCACTGGTGTTCAGTTTTCAATGGCGCAGTTTCATGCTCTTGAGAAAGAGTTTGCAAAACTTAAAGAGAAACTTTGGTGCTCGGAATGCGAGCTTCCATATGGAGCTTT
>MHCB01000008.1 GCA_001816455.1 Candidatus Blackburnbacteria bacterium RIFCSPHIGHO2_12_FULL_44_25 | reverse complement strand
GTCCTGGATTGTTAGAGTTCCTTCGGGCAGGCCACATTCTTTTATAACTTTAGGGAGCATGTAGCTTTTTGCTATCATTGTTTTTTCTTCGTCTGTATACGAGGGCATATGGATTACTTCCAGCCGATCTAGGACTGCAGTTGCTATATTGGTTGTGTTGTTGGCTGTTGCGATAAACATGACTTCCGATAAATCAAAGGTGTGATCTATATAGTGGTCTAGGAATGCGTGGTTTTGTTCGGGGTCCAGAAGTTCTACTAGAACTCCCATTATCGACGAACGACCTTCGTCGGCGACCCGGTCTATTTCATCCAAGAGGATGACCGGATTTTTCGTGCCGACTTTTCTTAGGGCTTTTATAATTTGGCCGGGTTCTGCTTCCGGATGGACTCTGGATTGGCCGCGAAGATCCAGAGGACTTCCCATTCCTCCAAAGGGAACTCGTGCAAGGACCCTTCCTAAGCTTTCGGCAATTGAATAAGCAACTGTAGTTTTTCCGGTACCTACCAACCCCACAAAACATAATATCGGGGCACGCCTTACTCTTTCCTTGTCGGTTCCCTGGTCACGGTTGAGTTTCATCACGGAGACGAATTCTTGGATTCTTTCCTTTACTTCTCCTAGGCCGTAATGGTTTTTATCTAAAACTTCTTTTGTTTTTTGAAGATCTAGAATATCTTCTGAGCGTTTGTCCCAGGGGAGGTTGGTTATCCAGTCTAAATAGTTTTCTAGTCTTTCAAGATCGTCAAACAAATCTGCTGATTCAACCATCTTTGCGAACCTATCAAGACGAGAGGAAATCCGGTTTTTTAATTCTTGGGGAAGTGCAGTTTCATTAGTTTTTGCGCTTAGCAAAGAAATTTGAGCTGAGACATCTTGAACGGACATATTGGTAATGTCTTGAGTATATAGAAATATGTATGGTACATTCTAGTCAAATGCGAAGGGTTATGTATCAACTTTTGGCTCTTGGGGTGTTGGTAGCTGGGGCGCTGTTAGTCGCTCAGGTTTCCCCGCAGGTAAAGACTTCGGATTACAAAAGTATTCCTGAGATGAAGGACATTTTAAGCGATGATCAGACAACGCGACTTAAGGCAACAAGAAAGCTTGCAGAGCGCGTTGGGGTTGAGGAGTCTTTGGAAATCCTAGAACATTCTTCGCTTCCTCATACTGGCGAAGGACATTTGGCTGTTCACCAGATTGGGTTTTATGCATACCAAACACATGGATTGGACTCCATTCTTCATTGTCGGGATTATTTTCTTTTTGCCTGTTATCACGGGGCAATAATTGAGGCGGCGACTGATCAGGGATTTGAGGCAGTTGCCCAAATGACCGATAAATGCAAGCAGTTTTCGACTAGATATTTTCAATGTGTTCACGCGGCAGGGCACGCAATTTTGGCTATATGGGGTTATCAGAATCTTACTGATGCTTTAAAAACTTGCGATGATCTTTACGCGAAGGAGACTCAATTCCCGGAGGCGGTAAGTTCGTGTCACAACGGAGCGTTTATGGAAAACCTTTTTGGGGTACATGACTGGGAAACGGGCAGGGAAGCAGAAAGGACGTGGTTATCTGAGGATCCATATTTTCCGTGTAATGGAGTTGATGATAAATACCAAAAAGGGTGTTGGCTTAATCAGGCAGCTAGGATTTATCAAATGAATAAGGGTGATATTTCCAAGACGGCAGAGCTTTGCCAAAAGGTAGGAGATCCCCAGCATACTACTTGGTGTATGGATAATCTTGCTCGTCAAATTCATCCCCTTACGGCAGGGGATATAACTCGCTCATTTAGTTTGTGTGGGCTCGTTGGGGACGCGTGGCGTGAACACTGCATTGTTGTTAATGCGGGCGCATACTATTCGGTCGGCGGGAGAGAGGAGGCAATTGCAATCTGTCGGAGGGTTGTCCCGGAAACTAAGGAAAAATGTTATCAGACGATATTGGGGCAAATTCTTTCGGATACTGTTGACCCACAAGAAAAAGGTGTACTTTGTCAAAAGTTGGAGTATCCATATGTGAACGCCTGTATGTCGCAGTTGTACTCTACCGCACAGAATTAATTTTACCCCTTGACAAACAAGAACTGATTGTCGCGATAATGGAAATTGTAGAAGTTTTGTAACTTTTATCACAAAAATGTATCAAAGAGGTATTGTTCATCTGCTCCCTCTTCTTCTTGTCGCCGCGTTGGTTGCGGCGGGTTTGTATTTTGTCCTCTCCGGAAAAGTAAAACTGCCTTCAAATCTTTTTTCAAAGAAGCCGAAAGTTCAACTTGAGACTGAGTATACTAATCCTTTCAACAAAGAGGCGCAGTACGTAAATCCGTTTGACACATACAAAAATCCGTTTACGGTTTCAAGATGAGACTAGATTTTAGATTTACAAGACTTGCGGCTGTTGGTGCTCTTTTTGCTTTGGCAATGTTGTTTTTTTGGGGGTCGCGAGTTTTGGCCCAGGACTCTACCCCAAGTGCCGATCAACCCTCTGCGGAGTTCTCCTTCCCCATTGAAGACCTTGGGGGGTGTACAGACTTGGAAGGCTGTACTAATTACTGCGAAGACCCGGTAAACCATAACTCTTGTATGGATTTTGCGAAGCGAAACGGATTTTACCAGGACGATCCGTCACTCTATGCTGACGATACGTTTTGGCAAGAAACTCAAGGCCAGCTGGGTTGTAACTCAGCAGGAAGTTGTTTTGAGTTTTGCTCCCAACCGGCAAATCATGAGTCTTGTAACACTTATGCTCGAGCAAATGAAATTCCCGGTGGCTATGTGGAAGAGCTTGACAATCCTGAATTATTGGCTGTTGCCGAAACCACCCTAGGTTGTAATTCCGCGGAGACCTGCGCCACTCACTGTGACGACCCTGCAAATGCCCAGGCCTGTACTGATTTTGCAAGTCAGGTTGGACTCATTGGTGGAACTCAAACTGAAGGCCCAGGCGGTTGTCAGTCAACCGAAACTTGTCAGGCATTTTGTTCAGATCCCAATAATTTCGGTGAGTGCTCGGACTTTTCTCAGGATGTGGGTGGTGGCACTTTTGCCGGCCCTGGTGGGTGTACTGATCCTCAGTCGTGTCACGTCTTTTGCGATGAAAATCCAGACCAGTGTAGAAGTTATGCTCCCGGGGCAAACGGCGTTTATGTCCCTGAGTCGTGCCCTGGAGATGGGCAGTATTTTGGTCCGGGTGGGGTTTGTACTGGGGTTGAGGACACAGAAGCGGCAACAAACTGTGTGGGATCTGGTAAGTATTGGGATGGTTCATCTTGTCAAGATAATGCACCAGTCGGCATAGACCCCGGGGTCTTAAGTGGCCATTTTCAGCCGAGAGAAGAGTGGGGAAGTTGTACGACTCCGGGGTCATGTTTTGACTACTGTACCGCGAATCCTGGTACGTGCGAAGGATTTGACCCGAGTTCCGAAAGACCAATTGGTGGTTATACCCCATATCTTTATTACACCCCGGGGACGGAAGTTACACATGCACCCGTAGAAACGATGGGCGGTTGTACTTCCCCAAGTTCTTGTTATGATTTCTGCTCAGCAAATCCCGGAAGCTGTGAGGGTTTTAGTAGTGACTCACCAAGGCCACCCGAAATTTATATACCCGGTACGTACTACACGCCGCCTGCAGGTACTGTTTATGCAACACCACCGACAACAGGGTTTTACACTACCCCGATTTATTACACGCCGCCTGAAGGATCGAATTACACAACTCCGCAGTACTACACACCGGGAATGTATTACACTCCAAACTATTACACTCCGTCAACAGGATCGAATTACACAACTCCAAACTATTACACTCCGTGGAATCATTATGCTACTCCAACTGGTGAGTATCCCACGCCTACCTATAGCTCTCCAAGCTATTACACGCCGCCAATCGGGACGGGGTACACCACGCCTTACTATTACACGCCGCCACAGTACACCACGCCTTACTATTACACGCCAAGTGGAAACTATACCACGCCTACCTATGGGACGCCGCCGCCATATACGACTCCGCAATACTTCACTCCGTATACTGGTGGGGGGTATACCACTCCTGTCTATTACACTCCTATTAGTTATGTGACTCCTTATTATCCGACCCCACCGACAGGCTCAAATTACACATCACCTAGCTACTATACTCCCCCTCCGCCTTACTCTAGCCCGTCTTACTACACGCCGGGTCAGTACCCAACGCCGCCTGAGTACTTGACCCCTCCACCCTACACATCGCCTACTTATGCTTCTCCAATCGGCGGCTATACCAGTCCTACTTACTACTCACCGGCACAGTACCCGACTCCTGCCTATTACTCGCCGGCTTACTATCCTACGCCTAACTATTACACGCCTTACTCGTCACCTAGCTACTATACCCCACCAGAAGGGTCAACTTATACGTCACCTTCTTATTACACACCCTACACCTCGCCGAGCTATTACTCACCAAGTTACTATTCGCCTGCCTACTACACGCCCGGTGGAACTTACACAAGCCCGTACTACACTCCAGGCAGTGGTTATACAACACCTGACACAAGTTATTCCACACCAACTACTGCGTACTTGACTCCGTACTACTACCCAACCCCTGGCTCAACATATACTTACCCGACGCCGGGAACCACGGTCTATACATATCCTTCTCCTCCGGCGGGTAGCAGTTATGCGTCCCCGAGCTACCCGTATCCGACACCCTATTATCAAGGGTATAGCTACCCCACACCGGGAGGAAGTGATCAGTCGCCTGTGTATTCATATCCAACTCCGGGCTCGGGCTATTATTACCCAACGCCAAATACTTATTACTACCCAACCCCTGGGTCATACGGCACACCATCCTATGCCTACCCGTCGCCAACCTATGGTACACCATCAACATCTGGTAGTTACCCCTCGCCTTCCTACGGTACACCTGATTCTTATTCGTCCCCATCTTATGGTTCACCAAGCTACGGCACGCCAGATTCATATTCTTCTCCCTCTTACGGTTCGCCGTCTTATTCCACTCCAGTCCAGGGTGCCCAGACTTGTAGGCTAAAGCTCTTCGGTATATGCTTGTAGATTAGTGAAAAAGCTTCTTTTGTTCTTTTTTTTGTTTTGCCTTTTCTTTAATAATTCCATTTCCGCCCACACGGAAACACAGGTTATTAAGATGGTTCCGGGAGGGTTTGAGCCGAAAACTGTTGAAGTTGACGAAAACTCAACTGTTACCTTTCTCAACCAGGACAAGATTGCCCGTTGGCCTGCAAGCAATCTCCATCCAACGCATGATTTGTATCCTGGATTTGATCCTAAAAAGGGCCTTAATCCTGGCGAATCTTGGAGTTTTAAACCAAAGGTAGGAAGTTGGAAGTATCACGACCACGAGAATCCGCACATCCGGGGAGTTTTAAATGTAGTTCCCGAGGCGGAAACAAGCAAGAAATTACTTTCGACAAATACAGGAGGCGTAGAGTCTGCCCTTTTTAAGAATTTCTTTAACTCTCTATGGAAACGCGTTCGACTTTTTGTTACATCTCCTTCCGGGGAAGTTCTAGATGATTCCCAATATGTCAGGTCTCAAATGAAGGTTTGTTTAGACTCAGGGGGCAAGGATGATTGCTATAAAAAGGTTTCGCAAGATTTTTCAGAGAAGTATGGTCTCGTAAAGACCCTTGGCATCTTTGCCGCAAACGAAAATTACCCTGAGATATATAGCCGTTGTCACGAAGCAACCCATTACCTTTCGAGAAATGAATTTCAAAAGACAAAAAGTGTTGCCCAAGTGTATGCACAGTGTGATTCTACCTGTCATGGCGGTTGTTATCACGGTGCTTTGGAAGCATATCTAAAAGAGAAACGGGAGGCTTTTGAGGATATTGGGAAAGCATTCGGAGAAATCTGTGGTAGACCAGAAGATTACGACAAGCTTCTTGTCATTAATGAGTGCCATCATGGTTTGGGCCATGCTGCAATGTTTGTGTATGACATGGAAGTTCCCGAATCGCTTGCACTTTGCGATAGTTTGAAGGCACGAGCTGACCAAGAACGATGTTATTCAGGAGTTTTTATGGAGAATTCATCAAGCTCGACAAACAATGACCATCCAGGGCGTTGGGTTAAAAAAGAAGATCCTCTGTTTCCTTGTAACAGCCTAGGTCAAAAATATGCGAAGATTTGTTACCGCTACCAAAGCTCATATTTTGCTTTAATTGCTAATCATGATTGGGAGAAAACCGCGGATCTTTGCCTCAGGGTACCCAAGGAGTACCAGGATGATTGCGTTCGCACGATTGGTACAAACCAAGTCGGTTTTACCCAAAATACAGAAGTGATGCGTAAAAATTGCTTATTAATGCCGACAGATCATTTTCAAGAAACGTGTTTAACAGGCGTCATTTCTTCTTTTGCTTACCGTTTTGTTGGCGATATTAGCCGTATGGAGAGTTTTTGCTTGAGCCTTGAGAATAAATTTCAGGAAGCTTGTGTTAGACAAGTTGGGGCTTCGGTAATTGATTGGTCAAAGGATAAAAAAGAAGCACAAGGGTGGTGCGAGAAATTTGTCGACTCAGGTTTATCTTACTTGTGCAAAAGTGCGGTGATTTAATATCGATGAGACACCTAATCACTCTTTGTTTTGTTTTATTCTGTTTTGGGATATTCACTCCGGCTGTTGGTGCCCACACGGAAACACAGGTTATTAAGATGGTTCCGGGAGGGTTTGAACCTCAGGAAGCAACAATTGATGAAAATTCGGCTGTGATTTTTGTAAATCAGGACACGATCGGGAGATGGCCTGCGAGTAACAACCATCCGACGCACGAGCTTTACCCCGAGTTTGATCCAAAACGCGAAATTGCGCCCGGGGAATCCTGGGCATTTAAGCCTAAAAGCATTGGTGGTTGGAAGTATCATGACCATGTAAACCCCCATCTTAGGGGTGTGCTTACAGTATTAGGTGAGGGCAAGAGCGAAAAAGTTGCAGAACAGTCCAAGAGTTTTTCTTTGAAGGACCGTCTTCGGGCTTTATTTCAGTCCGTGAAGTTATTTTTTAGTAATCTCACATACAACGCGCCAGCTCAGGAAAAGTTTAAGAAGCTTGCCCCCGAGGAACAATTTGAGCAGCTGGAAAAGATTGCAAAAGTAGGGGGGGCAGGCAAGGGTTGGGCATACCTTCAGGACACGTATCGTGGCCAGGCTGGGTCTTCGGGAAATATACATGATCTTGCGCACTTATCGGGCAGGTTGATTTTTGAAGATAAAGGGCTTTCGGGCATCTCGACTTGTACATCCACCTTTGCGTTTGGTTGTTACCATGGGCTTTTGGATGTTGCATTTTCGGACAGTTTGGAGGGGCTTTTAACGGCTGAGAAAGAATGCTCGAAACTTGGTAATCCTAGTTCGGGACCGTACGGAAGTTGTGTTCACGGGATTGGACATGGGGTTGCAAGTTATTATGATTCCCGCGATCTGGAGAAATCTTTGGAAAGTTGCAACACACTTTCTGCGGGGCAGGCTTTTTGTCATGACGGAGTATTTATGGAGTTTGCCCGCGGCGCGAGAGGGGATTTTTATTTAAAGGTAAACCCTTTTTATCCGTGTAATACTCTTGAAACCAGGTTCGGAGGTGCTTACTCAGTGGCTTGTGGAAGAAACCAGCCGACGATATTTATTTCTAAGTTTGGTATGAATTTTGATCAGGCAGCCATGAATTGTGTTGACAATACTTTAAGTAAAGACTTCAAAGTTGCGTGTGTTGATGCGCTTGGGTTCATGTTGGCTGGCTCCAAAGATACGAGATCGATAATTTCGGGGTGTCAAAGTATTGGTTTGGATGAATATACTGCAAATTGCTTAAAGGCAGCAGCAGGAGAGCTTATTTTCCAGGATGTTCCTGGTTGGCAGCAGGCAGCACCAGAAGTTTGTGCGGCTTCTCCAGTGTCTGCAAAAACTACTTGTAGTCAGTATTTGGAGAAACTAATTAAGGATTACGGGAGGAGTTAGAATCTTCGCTTTGAGGGGACGAGGCGAGAGGCTGGGAAATGAGGGCCTCCGGGACCGCCTTCCTGTCTGCCGGCAGGCGAGGCTTGGCCACCTTCACTACTACCAGTTCGTCTCGGTGGCCCGCGACGGGCTCCGGCAAAGCTCGGACGAGGCGAGCCACCGCGGCGATCCTCATATGAACCCTGTCCTCCTCTTGAGTACCCCGGGCGTCCGCCTTCTCTTCCAAATCTTGGGGAAAATCCTCTGCTTTGTTGGCGTTCTCCTCTTTCCTCTCGGGGTTTATCTTTAGAAGGGTCCATACGCATAGAAAGGTTGATTCTTCCCATGCTGTCGATTTCTTTTACACGAACTTGGACTTTATCGCCCATATTCACAATGTCTGCCGGATCATTAACGTATTCCTCGGCCATATCGGAGACGTGAACTAGTCCGTCTTTTCCAGGAAGGATTTGAACAAAAGCTCCGAAGGGCTGGATTCTTACGACTTCCCCTTCGTAGATTTCTCCGGGTTGGACTTCTTTGACCAGTCCCTCTACCCACTCTTTGGCTCTTTGAACACCGGCAACGTCTACTCCGGCGATAGTTACAGATCCGTCGTCTTCTACGTCAACTTGTGTTCCCGTATCGGCCATAAGCTTTTTAATAACCTTTCCGCCTGGTCCTATCAGTTCGCCAATTTTTTCAGTTGGGATCTTGACAACTACGATCTTTGGGGCGTAGGTTGAGACTGCTTTGGGTTCTTTTATGGTCTTTAGCATTACATCTAAAATTTGAAGTCTGCCAACGCGCGCTTGTTTTAGAGCTTTTTCCAAGATAGGAAGGGTAAGTGAGGCTGTTTTAACGTCGAGCTGGATTGCGGTTACGCCCTCTTGGGAACCTGCAACTTTAAAGTCCATGTCTCCATTGGCGTCTTCTATGCCCATAATGTCTGAGAGGATTGCGATTTTCTCGCCTTCGACAATAAGTCCCATGGCAATACCTGAAATGGGGTTTTTAAGCGGAACTCCGGCGTCCATTAGAGAAAGAGTTGAGCCGCAAGTTGAAGCCATGGACGTTGAGCCATTAGAGGACATAACTTCTGATACAAGATGGATTGTATAGGGGAATACGTCTGCTCCTGGAACAACGGGAAGAAGAGCGCGTTCTGCTAGGGCGCCGTGACCAATTTCTCGTCTGCCTGGGGAACCAACTCTTCCGGTTTCTCCTGTTGAGTAAGGGGGGAAATTGTAGTGGTGGATATAGCGTTTTGTCTCTTCGCCCTCTGCGGTTTCTAAAAGTTGGGAAAGGTTTGGCGCCCCGAGCGTGGTAACGGTCATAACCTGAGTCTGACCACGTTTAAACACAGCACTTCCATGTGTTCGGGGTAGTATTCCCACTTCGCAGGAGATGGGGCGAACTTCGTCGTGTTTTCTTCCGTCCAGGCGAGTTCCTGATAGGATTCTATCTCTAACTATTGTTTGTTTAACTTTTTCAATTGCTGCTGGAATAAG
>MHCB01000007.1 GCA_001816455.1 Candidatus Blackburnbacteria bacterium RIFCSPHIGHO2_12_FULL_44_25 | reverse complement strand
AATGGCAGGACACGAGAATCTGGATCTCGGTATTGGGGTTCGAGTCCCTATCCCGCAGCTCGAGGCAAAGCGTTGCCAAAGATCCTGGGAGCAGCAGCGAGCAGGAATATACAAATATAGCGAGGGACAACGTTCTGTCTACAGGTTCTTACTGCGCCAGCAGCAAGGTTCTCACGAAGTGAGGTTCTTATCCCGCAGCAAGATTGGACACGAGTTTAGAACGATATGATTTTATGATATGAAGAGCTATTTTAAAATCTTCGAATTTATTTCTGATAAAAAACTTAAAGATAGCCTAATTCTCGACTATAAAGAAGTACTTATATGTTTAAACCGTCAGGCTTACAAAGCCGCCGTGGTACTTTCAGGTGGAATCGTAGAAGCAATTTTGATAAATCGGGCTTTATCTCTTCCTGAAGATAAAAAAGATAAGATTAAAATAATGTACTTTGGGTTGACTGAAGAAAAAAAAGAAATTGAGAAAATGGAGCTATCGCCCTTAATCCGTTCGTTATCTAGTTTAGAAATTATTACCACCCCACAAGCAGGTAGATCCGACATTTTGAGGGATTACCGTAATCTAATTCATCCATACAAAAAGGGTGATAGACCAACAAAAGCAGATGCTCTAAGTGTAAAAAAACTATTAGACGATTTAATTAAAGAGTTTGAAATACCAGAACAATCAAATATTGATAATCCGGAGAAAGCTAATCTTTTTTTAAACCACTCCGCATATAAGAGAAAAAGGGAGACGGAAGAATATCGAGACATACTTAAACTATTTGTCGAAAAACAAGGTAATGTAACCTTTGAAGACTTTCTTAATTTGTCGCTGTTCAAAAATAAACCAAATCCTTCAAAGTCTTTAATCTCCAATCTGACTTACCTAAAGAGGCAAGGTTTATGCAATTATAATGAAGATTCTTGGCGAGGTTATCCGATAAAAAGATATGAAAGTTGGTCAATGAACCAAAATATACTAGGTCTTGTTGAAAAATACCTAAAAAAATGGTTTAGTTACAAGGACTGAAAGGGTCTAGACCTGCCCACTCAGCCATTAGGACAAAACTGTTTTTTAACTATTTTAGATTGCTGTAACAACACATTTTAAGTTCTACCATAGTTAATTCTTAGGCTTCTTGGTATCATCCACACACTTATGAAAAGATTTAATGAGTTTGCAAAATTTATGGGTCATGTTGGTGACCTAAAAAAGTTAGATAGAACTGGTTGGGCAAGAAGGGGTATTCAAAATCCAGAAAGTGTTGCTGACCATAGTTTTAGAACTACTATTATGGCATTGGTGCTTGCAGATGGGGCTGGCGTCGACCAAAATAAAGCCGTTAAAATGGCATTAATTCATGACTTAGCCGAATCAATGGTTGGTGATTTGACTCCAGCAGATGGAGTTTCTGCAGAGGGGAAGCATCAGTTAGAGGCTGATGCTTTTAAAAAGCTATGTTCAGATATTGATAATGGAAATGAATTGTTAAGATTATTTCAAGAATTTGAGGATAACAAAACACCAGAGGCACAATTTGTCGAAAGACTAGATAAACTGGAAATGATGCTTCAAGCTCACGAGTATGGAATTGACCAACCAAATGTTGATTTACATTCATTTTGGGACCATATCAAAGGATTTGATTTTGGGGATTTGAAAGAAGTATATGACGATTTAGAAACCACTCACAATAGTAAGTAGTGTTTGTCAAAACTTAATTAACTAATTTGTAAATCTGGTTTCTGTAATACGTTCCCACATAGTCAACCAGGCCAGCAAAATCGAAGATTTTGCGAGGGACAACGTTCTGTCTACAGGTTCTTACTGCGACGCAGCAAGGTTCTCCGATTCTGATCGGAGGTTCTTATCCCGCAGCCAAGACGTGCAGGTCTGCAACTCTGCCTTACCCTTGAGTATGAAAAAAATTATCGACTCGGTTTACAATTCGTTAGAAAACGAGAATTGGTATGCGGCTTTGTTTGTTGCATTGACGCTTCCCGATATTTGTGCCGCGCTTAAAGCTGGCAAAACATCTGGCGAAAAGTATGCAGGTTGGTTTGAAAAAAACCTATCCCAATATAAAGGTTTTCTATCGGGTAATGACTGCTATGCATTAAGATGTGCCCTCCTTCATTCAGGAAAAGATGATATTTCAGACCAACGGAAACGGGAAGTTTTGGAGCATTGTGTTTTTCTGACTAAAGGTGCGCACTGCAACCTTTTTAAAGACTGTGTTTTTAATGGTGAGAAAAAATCGTTTTTGCAGTTGAATATTCAAACTTTCTGTAAAGATATATGCAAAGCTGTAGAGAATTGGTTAGTATCTATGAGAAGCAACTTATTAGTTCAAGAACGACTTAAAACTACAATAGAAATACATGAGCCTGGATATAGCTATAAAGGGCTTATTAGGTTTGTATAGCTTAACAGCTATAAGGATAATTTGGTTCTAGACCGACACGCTCAGCCCAAGGCAAAATAAATGCCCTACACCGTTTACATTCTCCGCACATCCTCCAATACTCTTTATATTGGCCAAACAAACAACATTGAAAGAAGGCTCAAAGAACATCAGGCCAAAAGCAGTAAGTCAGCAAAATACATTAGATACTTTGCTACCTGCAACCTTGTGCACTCAGAAATATACAACTCAAGATCCGAAGCGATAAAAAGGGAACGGGAGTTAAAAAAATGGCCAAAAGCCCAAAAAGAAGCATTAATTACAAGAAACGAAGACACCAGCCTGTCCTAGCAGTACAAAAACACAAAAAGAATTAGGATTTTTTAGCTTTGGAGAGTTTAAAACCGCCGAAGGCTACTGCGGAGAAAGCTGGAATTGCCAAAAACACTGGGAATCCGGTCTCTGGAAGGGTTTGGCCACCTTTAGTTGTAGCAGAAGTTGTTGCAACCGTATCGCTTGCAACGCCTCCAATTGGGGCTTGTGTTGGGGTAGGAGCTCCTGCGGGAAGAGTTACTGTTGCATTAGGTTCCCCAAGTCCTGGAGTAGGAGTAGCGCTCAAAGATAAGTTGGTATCAGGAATCACTGAGGTAGTGACTTCGTCTTGAGAACGATTGTTCAAAATTCGATAGCCTACAAAAAGAGCTAGAAGGACAAGAAGTGCGCCAAGAATAGGGGGCCCATAAGTAGGCCAATAATAAACTACTCTTTCTCTAACTTGTTGAATTCTCTCTTGCATGGTATTGGGGGCAAGCAAAATGGGGCAGAAGAACAGGCAGAGTCATATTACAACAAAAACTTTTGTAATGCAAGTAATAATATACTACAAGACTTGGAATCCGTCAACTTGATCTGTCCACGTTGACAACGATCAACTCAAATTCGTAGTATTAAACTACCTGCCGTGAGCAAAAAACAAACCGCGTCAAGAGCAGTAAGAACCACATTTACCGAGCTGCCCTGGTTTTTAATACCATTATTGATAGGGGCCGCTGCAGTTGTCATTTTCCTAACTTCTTCCTCAAAAACTACCAAGAGAGCTGTAGCTTGCAACCAGACCGACTTATCCGGGGAATTTAAACCCGAAAAAATAGCATACTTTGATGGAAACAAGGTAAACGTTCCCGAAGAAGAATCAGGAGACACCTCTTTTGCGCAAGTTCTTGGGGAAACCTCGGGCGGAGGGGAAAGATGGATCGAAGTAGACTTATCCGAACAAAAACTAATTGCCCACGAGGGTGACCAAATCTTCCTTGAAACACAAGTTGCCTCCGGTCTGCCTTGGACGCCAACCCCCGAAGGAGAGTTCAGGGTTTGGGGCAAGTTTCGTTACACAAAAATGGAAGGCGGAAGCGGTAAGTACTACTACAACTTGCCGAACGTGCCCTACGTTATGTTTTTCGAGAACCCAGACGTCCCTGGCTATAAAGGCTATGGTCTTCACGGCACATACTGGCACAACAGCTTCGGAACCCCTAGAAGCCATGGCTGTGTAAACTTGCCCACACCGATTGCAAAAGAACTCTTTTACTGGACTGGTCCAACTTTGCCTGAGGGGAAAGGAACAACTCGCGCAACAAGCGAGAACCCCGGTACACGAATCGTAATCCACGAATAACTCCGTCTTAAAAAAGATGTGATATACTGGGTTGACAGGTAGCAGTCCGTGTGTTAGACTGCTAAACACTTTGCCAATGCAAGCCTTTGATCCCGCCAACAATAAAGAAATCGCACTCCCAGTTGTAGCCCTCCGGGGTTCGGTCGTTTTTCCCCGAACGGAAGCCATCCTCACTTTTGGCCGTCCAAAAACCAAAGCTGCAGTCAACGCCGCCTATCACAGCGACAAACATCTGGCAATTTTCACCCAAAAAGACGCAAGAATCTCTGATCCCCAAGCTGAAGACCTTTATCAAGTAGGTACACTAGTCGAAATCCAACAAATAATGCCAGCAGAGGACGAAATTCATGTTCTCGTTTCTGGAAAAGCAAGAATAAAAATAAAGGAAGTTATCACCCATGACCCCTTTGCAGTCTACAAAGTAGAGCAACTAGAAGAAATAACCACTGCCTCTGGGGATGAAGAAGCCCGCACTCGACACCTAGTAACCCTCTTTGAAAAAGCAATCCGGCTAGGAAAACCCGCAGACGTTCAAACAGTCATGCGCCTACTTTCTGCTCGTATTGATTCAGGAGAACTTGTAGATCAAATTGCTTATCTTTTAGATGTAAAAACCCCTCAAAAACAAGAAATCCTAGAGATGTTGGTTCTTGAAGAGCGGCTGAAAAAAGTCGAAGAACTTCTTGGGCGCGAAGTAGGGATATTGGAACTTGAAAAAACAATCTCCACAAAAACCCAAAAGAGGTTTGAGGAGCAAATGAAAAAAGCGATGCTTAAAGAGCATCAGAAAACAATCCAACAAGAACTTCGCGGATTAGGCGAAGAAGACCCAGCAGATGAAGAGATAGACGACTTAAGAAACCGAATCAAAGAAGCAGGAATGACCAAAGAGGTAAGGAAGAAGGCTGAAAAAGAATTAAAACGCCTGATCCAAATGTCTCCACACCACCCGGAATCGGGCTACGTAAGAAATTATCTTGAATGGCTTGTCGAAATGCCCTGGAGCAAGCGAACTCCCGACAATGTTTCTATAAAAAACGCCGCCGGAATCTTGGATAACGACCATTATGCTCTCAAAAAAACAAAGGAAAGGATTTTAGAATTCCTGGCAGTTATGAAGCTTAAAGGAGAGTTAAGTAAAGCCACCAAATCAGAAAGCGATCCGGAAAAAGAAGAAGAGGCCGAAAATCTTGAAGGAACCCCAACAATACTATGCTTTATTGGACCTCCCGGAGTAGGTAAGACCTCTATCGGTCGGTCAATTGCTCGTTCTTTGGGACGAAAATTCGTAAGAATCTCTCTAGGCGGAATCAGAGATGAAGCAGAAGTCAGAGGACACAGGAGAACCTATGTCGGAGCTCTCCCCGGAAGAATTATTCAAGGCATCAAAAATGCTGGAACGAAAAATCCAGTCTTCATGTTGGACGAGATTGATAAACTGGGAAGCGACTTTCGCGGGGATCCATCTTCTGCCCTCCTGGAAGTTTTAGATCCTGAGCAAAACAGGGAGTTCTCTGATCATTATTTAGAAGTTCCCTACGATCTCTCGGAGGTAATGTTTATTTGTACTGGAAACGTTCTAGAAAATATCCCCCATGCGTTAAGAGACAGAATGGAGATTATAAGCTTTGCAGGCTATACAGAAGACGAAAAATATAACATTGCGAAAAATTTTCTTTGGCCCAAGCAACTCAAAAACCACGGTCTCCCCGGCGGTATTCAAATTTCCCCAACAGCCCTTCGGGAAATAATTAGTAGATACACCAGGGAGGCCGGAGTAAGAAGTTTGGAAAGGGGACTCGCAACAATTGCTAGAAAACTAGCCCGCAGCATTGCCGAGAATAAAAAACCTTTGAACATAATTCAAAAAGCAGATCTTCAAAAACTCTTAGGTCCCGCCAGGTTCTCTTCTCTTATCGCCGAGAAAGAGGACGAAGTTGGAATATCAACTGGGCTTGCCGTAACCCCGGTGGGCGGGGAAATAATCTTCGTAGAAACGGCCCTAATGCCAGGGAAAGGAAAACTGACCCTTACCGGTCAACTAGGGGACGTTATGCGTGAATCCGCAATGGCAGCCTTTTCTTATGCCCGAAGCCATCTTGAAGATTTAGGGATCGGGAAAGAAATCAAAAACATCGATGTTCACATCCATGTTCCAGAAGGCGCAGTACCCAAAGACGGTCCTTCTGCGGGAACCGCCATGGCAACGTCCCTGATTTCTGCGCTTGCCAACGCAAAAACCAAAAAAGATATTGCAATGACAGGAGAAATTACCCTACGCGGCCGCGTTATGGAGATAGGCGGAGTAAAAGAAAAAGTAATAGCCGCCCACCGTGCTGGTATCAAGACTGTGATTTTGCCTAAAGATAATAAAAAAGATATGGAAGATGTGCCTGAAAAAGTCAAAAAAGATATAAATTTTGTTTTTGCAGATCATCTAGACCAGGTCTTAGAAGTTGCAATCCCCGGGTTTAACAGAAAAAGCTTGCCCCGAAGACCCCTGACCCCGATAATCCCCTCGACCTTCATCGCAGGTTAGTTGCCTTTGGGACGCATTTTTGAGATAATACAACAAAGGCCGCAGAAGCGGCTTTTTTAGTTCACCGGTTAATCTTATATGATTCGAAACGTCGCTATTATTGCGCACGTTGACCACGGTAAAACTACCCTAGTCGACGCGCTTTTAAGACAATCCAAAACCACTCTTAATAAAGAACAGGAGGCGGGGGATTTAATAATGGATTCAAACGAACTTGAACGAGAGCGCGGAATCACAATTTTCTCCAAAAATGCCTCAGTCATCTGGAAAGACACGAAAATTAACATCATAGATACCCCGGGCCACGCCGATTTTGGCGGAGAAGTGGAACGGGTTTTGAAAATGGCCGATGGCGCCCTTCTTTTAATCGACGCCAAAGAAGGTCCAATGCCCCAAACAAGATTTGTTTTGAAACGAGCTCTCGAAATGGGGCACAAAATAATAGTAGTAATTAATAAAATCGATAAACCCGATGCTCGGATTCAATATGTTTTAGATAAAACCTTTGACTTGTTTATTGATCTTGGCGCAGACGAAGAAAGCGCCTATTTTCCCACAATTTTTGCCTCCGGCCGCGCGGGCTTAGCAGGAAAAGATCCGGAATTGTCGGCAATGACCAACATCTCCCCGATTTTTGATGCAATCTTGGAAGAAATACCCGCACCTTCCGGCGATCCCGAAAAACCCCTCCAGATGCTTATAACAACTCTCTTTTCTGATAACTTTAAAGGAAGAATTGCCACAGGCAGAATTTATAACGGCAAAATAAAACAGGGCCAAGAAGTAGCCCACATAAACCGAGACGGAGAAGTAAAAAAATCCCGTATTGTTTCCTTAATGACTTTTGAAGGTTTAAAAAGAATAGATACCACCGAAGCCGAAGCTGGTGACATCGTGGCAATTGCCGGAATTCCCGACATAACAATTGGAGAAACAATCGCCGACTTAGAAAATCCTCAAGCGCTTCCATTGCTTTCAATCGAAGAACCAACTATTAGAATGACTTTTTCTGTCAACACCTCTCCTCTTTCCGGCAAAGAGGGAGAGTACAAAACCTCCCGCCAAATAAGAGAACGCCTATACAAAGAACTTGAAAACGACGTTGCATTAAGAATAGAAGACGACCTGGCAAGCTCAGGATGGATTGTATCAGGCAGAGGAGAGCTCCATTTGGCGATATTCATCGAGAGATTGCGTCGTGAGGGGTATGAATTCCAGGTTTCGCGTCCTCAGGTAATTACTAAAATAGTAGATGGCCAAAAACTAACCCCATATGAATGGGTTTCAATTGAAACCCCCGACGAGTACGCAGGGACCATTATTCAAAAAATGGGATTAAGGCACGCCCAGCTTCAGGATATGAAGACAGAATCGGGGACAACTTATCTTGAATTTATCGTAGCAACCAAAGAACTTTTTGGTTACCGTACAGAATTTCTAACAGATACCCGGGGCTTGGGAGTCCTAAATACTGTTTTCTATGACTATAAACCCGACACCTTCGCAGCCCACGAAAGGGACAGAGGCTCTCTTGTTGCCCACGAAAGCGGGGTAACGAGTCTTTACGGACTAGTTGGAGTCCAAGACAGAGGGTTATTATTTTTTGGCCCGGGAATACAAGTTTATAAAGGCCAGGTCGTAGGCCAAGGCTCAAGAAGCGGAGACATTAGAATCAACGTCTGCAAAGAAAAACATCTTACCAACATGCGCTCAAAGGGAGACGGCGCAATGGAGCATTTCAACGCCCCCAAAGGTATGAGTTTGGAAGACGCTCTTGAATATATAGACGACACAGAACTAGTAGAAGTAACCCCACAAAATGTAAGAATAAGAAAAATTATTCTTGATGAAGTCGAAGCCCGCCGCGCCCGCAAGGGAATGTGATATTAACAAGAATTAAGAAACAGGAGTCTTTTTAAAAGGCGTCCAACTTTTCTGAGCATCTTCCTTGACCCTCTCTTCGTTTCTAATATCGGCAACATAAACAACAACCACCAAGCGGGGTATTAAAAGTCCCTCGCGGTCCCGATCAAACTCTAGCTGGTTTCGAACTTTAGCGCCGATATAATCATCCGCAATATCAAGCTCCTCTCGCAAAACTCGCTTTAAAGTCGCATCAAGATTTTCTCCGGGTCGGATCTTATCCATTACAATAACAGAAGACCGTTCACCAGAAACCGTGTAAAGTTTTTGCTCCCGGCTATCAAGGCGCGTTACCAAAGGTTTTACAAAAACCTTTCTACCGGGATTTTCAATGTTAAAGCCAGTGTAGTTAATTATCTTTGTAGACTTCTGGTAGTAAGCATAAAAATCACCTGGGATTAATTCTGCTTCATAAAACAAATAAAAATCTCGAATACTATTCGCAACTTTATAACTGAACTCCGGAGTCTCTTCATTCTCCTTTACGCCAAAGTTCATGAAATAGTCGAGCATATAAGGATTTATTATGTGTATTTCATCCGAACCTTCAGGGCGGGCATAAACCAAATATCCACCGCCATTCAAATAAGTATGAAACAAAGGCTCGTATTTTTTAGTTTGAAAAATTTTTGCTATCTCTGGTTTAAGAATACTGGTCGTCGCATCCACCAAATATGGATTTAAAGGGATATATGAGTCCAAAATCGGATTAAATATCCTGTAATTCAATTTGATTGCAAGATCTTTAAACATATAAGGAGCCGTTAAGTCTGCTGACTCGAAAGTCAACTTGACCGGAAGGTGAGTTTGGTCGTCACCTTCCCCAGACTGTATTACTTCCAGGTATGTTTTTACCTTCCCGTCTCCCAAAGACAAAATCACCTTTTGTTCGCTTTCCTGCTCCACTTTAAACTTTGTATCGGTCTTTAAAAGAGAAATAAGGCTTTCAAACGTTTCCCGAAATTTTCCAGAATGATCAAAAATAATGAAATAACTAGAAGCCATCAGGCCAATTATACAAGAAATTTAGTTATCAGGAGATTTACATACCCCACTCCCAAACT
>MHCB01000006.1 GCA_001816455.1 Candidatus Blackburnbacteria bacterium RIFCSPHIGHO2_12_FULL_44_25 | reverse complement strand
TATAGAAACATGGGCAAAGAACTTACAATAATCATCTTTTTTCTTTGGAGTTTGCAAGCCTTAAGACAGGCCTTAAACTGGGTTTACTGGTGGCAAGTCAAAGAATACCGGTTTGACAGGTTTCGTTTGCTTTTAGAAAGTAAGGAAGGCAAAAAAAATCTTGAGATTAACCTAATAATCACCAAATTTACATGTCTCCTTCTAGCGTTATTTTTGGGTATTTATTATCCCGCTTTATTGTTATTTACTTGGCTCAACCTTAAGTTAATTAGAGAAGTGTTCCTCCGCCAGTTAAGAAAACCAATTTTCACACTTCGCGCAATTGAACTCTTTCTAACAACCCTGTTTGGAATGTTTCTTATCGTATTCTTGAGTTACCAGTCCGGGATCATCGCCTCAAATCTCGCTTTTGGAGAAATCTTGCTGCTCGGCCTTCCTGTGGTGGGAATCCTATGGTCCAGACCACTTGTTGAGAGATCGAAAACAAAAGTTATCAATAAAGCAATGTATAGACTTTCGATAGTTAAACCAATTGTAATAGGAGTTACAGGAAGCTATGGGAAAACAACGACCAAAGACTTTATTGCGTCATTATTGTCCCAAAAATACCAGGTAGAAAAAACCCCAACTAGTCAAAACACCCCCGTAGGAGTTGCCAGAAAAACAGCAAACCTATCTCGCGACACAAAAATCTTTGTTGTCGAAATGGGAGCATACAAAAAAGGGGAGATAAAAACAGTGGCGGATATTGTCAAACCGCAAATTGGAGTCATAACAGGAATCGAACCTCAACATCTTGCCCTGTTTGGTTCACTTCAAAACATCAAAGAGGCAAAATATGAACTCATACAAGCTCTTCCCAAAAACGGACAAGCTATATTCAATGGAAACAATACCGACTGCCTGGAAATGCTTGAGTGGGCAAGAAGAGACGGGAGAGAGGTTTTTGTCTGCCAGGTTTTAGATAGAGATAATCAAAAACGAAAAGCGGACCTGAGACTTAAAATCGAAAAGATTTCTCTGACCGGCAGCACAATAACCGTTCATTACGGCAGGATTAAGAAGACAATGGAGACCCTTATTCCAAGCCCACATTTATTACAAAACTTGGGAGCAGCAATTCTCGTTGCAAAAAAACTCGGAGTCAATTGGCAGCAAATTGAAAAAGGGGTAAAAACCCTAGATTTGTCAGGAAGAGCAATGCGAACCCAAAATCTCCCCTCAAAAGGTATACTGGTAGACGACTCCTATAACTCCACCCCTCATGCTTTTGTTGCCGCCCTAGATCATCTCAAGATGTTTAAAAAAAGAAGAATTGTTTTTATGACTGGAATAATTGAACTGGGAAAAACAACATATCAAGTCCACGAAGAAATAGGAAAGAAGTTGGGGCAAATTGCAGATGAAATAATACTTACCAACTCCGATGCCAAAGAAGGTATTCTGGCAGGCTTAGGAGATAATTCGAAGAAACTAGTAGTTGTTACAAACCCCAACAGACTCGCAGAGAAAATAAAGTATTATCTACGGCTTGACTGCGCAATACTTCTTGAGGGACGAATGCCCGCAAGCGTCAATAAAGCGGTACAAAAGGAAACCGAAAGAGAGAAACAATGAGAAGACCAATTGCAATTTCTCTAGCCCCAAACTATGAGAGAGACGATGTACTACTGGCAGTAAAAACTCTCATCAACCCATTCAAGTGGTTTAATAATGCAGAGGTTGAGAAACTAGAAAAAGAGTTTGCTGGCCTCTATGGCAACCATTACCATGCTCTTGCGGTCAACAGCGGAAGAGGTGCTGAATACCTAATATTAAAAGCCTTAGGCATTAAAGAAAGAGATGAAGTGATAGTTCAAGCTTTTACCTGTGTCGCAGTTCCTAACTCTGTTCGTTGGTTAAGGGCAACCCCAGTTTATGTGGACATTGATAATAACTACAACATTGATCCGCAAGACCTAGAGAAAAAAATTACAAAAAGAACCAAGGCAATAATCGTTCAACATACCTTTGGCATAAGTGCAAACCTTGAGAGGATTAAAGAGGTAATTCGCGGAAAAGATATAGCCCTAGTTGAAGATTGCGCGCATTCCTTAGGGGGTTCGTGGCAAACAAAAAAGATTGGAACTCTTGGCGACGTTTCTTTTTTCAGTTTCGGTCGGGATAAAGTCATTTCATCTGTATTCGGTGGAATGATTCTAGTAAATAATTCAAAGGAAACCTTATTTAATAGGTTAAAGAACGAAACAGACAATCTCTTTCAACCCAATCTACTGTGGTCGCTTCAACAACTTCTCCACCCAATAGCCTTTTCAGTAATTTTACCAGTTTATTCCTCAGGTTTAGGTAAACTCCTACTTCTCGGATTGCAAAAACTTAATCTTCTGTCGCGTGCAGTATACGCTTCCGAAAAACAAGGGAAACATCCAAAAGTATTCCCACAAAAATTGCCACCGATGCTTGCTATCCTTGCAAAAAACCAGTTTAAGAAATTAAATAGATTTAATACACACAGGAAGAGAATCGCAGACTATTACTTTAGAAGTCTTAGAAACAAAAAAAACATAGAACTTCCGCCTCTTGGTAATCAGGTCTGGTTACGTTTTCCGATAAGAGTAAAAAATGCCCAAGGACTTATGCACTTTGCAAAAAAGCGGGGAGTACTAGTGGGAGACTGGTATAAAGAAATAATTGCCCCCTGCCCTGATCCAACCGTTGTTGGGTATGAACGGGGAAGTTGTCCCAACGCAGAACATGCTAGCCGACATATAGTGAACCTTCCCACTTACCCCACACTTGCACTAAAGGACGCAGAAAAAGTTGTTCATACTATCAAGGAATGGCTAATTACTCAGTAAAATCAATTGAAAATAGAGATGAGTGGGAAAAAGCCGTACTATCCTTTGCCCCACAAACTTTTTTACAAGGTTGGAGCTGGGGTCAAACAAACGTTGGAGTAGGAGCAAAGGTGATACGACTAGGGTTTTGCCAAGATGATAAAACAGTCGGAGTTGCGCAAATCATTAAGGAAAAGGCAAGACGTGGCCCTTATCTGTTAATCCCCGGAGGGCCACTCCTCGATTGGTCCAACCAGAGACTGGTGAAGTTTGTAGTTGACCATATAAGAGATCTTGCTCAAAAAGAGAAGGTGTGGTTTATAAGGATCCGTCCCGAAGTCCCAGATAGTTTTGGGAGCAAGAAAGCATTTCTTAAGTTAGGGTTCCTTCCGGCCCCAATGCATCTTCACGCCGAAAATACTTGGGTTTTAGATATAACTCCCGAGGAGGAAACGCTTCTACAAGGAATGCGAAAGACAACAAGATATTTAATCCGTCAAAGTTTAAAAGAGAACCTCACATTTGAGGAATATACACACCCCAACGGAGCAGAAATACTCTGTACCCTCCAGAAAGAAACCGCCGCAAGACACAAATTCTCCCCATACCCTAAAAAACTATTTGAGGCAGAACTCGCGTCATTCAAAGAAAACCAAGAAGGGAGTCTGTTCGTGTGCAAATATGGGAAAGATGTACTAGCAGCAGCAATCATTATTTTTTATGGCCATATCGCCTATTATCACCACAGCGCATCAACCCTTATTAAATATCCCAAAGTCCCTTTTTCCTACTTTCTTCAATGGCATATTATCAAAGAAGCCAAAAAAAGAAATGCCCGGACCTACAATTTTTGGGGTATTGCCCCAAGCGATAATCCAAAGCACAGGTTTGCGGGGGTAACAACCTTTAAAAAAGGTTTCGGTGGAGAAAGAATCGACTGGCTTCACGCCCAAGATTTACCAGTAAGCCCATTTTACTGGCTGACCTATATTTTTGAAACACTACGTCGAATCACAAGGCGACTTTAGTTCGCGATTGGCATATAATCTTTAAAAGTGACCACATATAACATGCTCCCCATTGCCCTTGGACTTATACTTTTTTCCTTCTTAATAACCGGGGTCTTGGTAATCCCATTTATCAACCTTCTTTATTCCTTGAAACTCACACGCCGTGTCGAAGCTCCCAAAAAAGGAAAGATTCCACTCTTTGATAGGCTCCACGACGGAAAAGCTGGTACTCCTGTTGGAGGAGGAATCTTATTAATAGCTGCCGTCTCATCTTTGTTTGCAATTGTTTTTCCACTCGTATCCTACCTGGGAGTTTTTATCGAAACAGCCTACCCCCCCCACATGGAGCTCTTTGTTATCTTTTTTACGTTTATCTCCTTTGGTTTCCTGGGATTGTCTGACGATCTTCTTAAAATCTTTGGAAAGGGAAAAGCCGGAAGTATCGGGATCTGGTTTGGTCTGTCTCGGAGAGTGAAGTTTACCCTTCAATGCATCTTAGCCACAATTCTCAGTTTTGTTATCTACAAATTTTTAGGAATCCACATACTCCACATCCCGCTATTAAACCAAGTAATAGACCTCGGATGGCTTTACGTCCCCTTTGGCGCGTTTGTGATTGTTTCCTTTAGTAACGCCTTCAACATTACAGACGGCCTCGATGGGTTAGCATCGGGCCTTCTTATGATTTGTTTGTTGGCTTTCATAATAATCGCCTCAGAGAGCTTAGACACCCCTTTATCTGTTTTTCTTTCTCTTTGGATCGGCGCCCTAATCGCCTTTCTCTACTTCAATGTCTGGCCTGCAAGAATTTTTCTTGGGGACACAGGAGCCCTATCCTTTGGAGCAATGCTTGGGGTAATGGGTTTACTAACAGGGAGCATTGTCGCACTTGTCATTATTGGAGGACTCTTTGTTTTAGAAGTAGCCTCCTCTGCTGTACAAATCCTGGGTTGGAAAATCCTTAAAAGGCCCATTCTTCCCCTCGCTCCGCTCCACCATGCGCTCCTAGCAATAGGATGGGAAGAACCCAAGATTGTGATCAGAGCATGGCTCGCGGGCCTTGTATTAGCAATCCTCGGTCTCTGGTTGGCTTTCATTTAGGCACAAGCCTAAACAAAGAAGGTAAAAATGTCTACCCATGAAACTGTCTCTTCGTCCCCAGAAAATATCCTTTGACAAACCCCTCCTTCTTGCCGCAGTAGGTTTATCCATCTTTGGGTTGGCCATGGTTTTTAATGCTTCTGCAGCAGATGGAGCCAAAACCTTTGATGATTCCTTCTTTTATCTTAAACGCCAGGTAATGTGGGCGACCCTTGGGATGCTTTGCATGCTCATACTCTCTCAAGTCAATTACAAGGTTTACGAGAAACTAAGTGTTCCTCTCCTTGGGGCAACCCTTTTCCTTCTTGTGTTGGTCTTGATACCCGGGGTCGGTATTTCAACCCTAGGAGCAAGTAGACGTTTGGCATTAGGCTTCTTTGGGATTCAACCAGCAGAATTGGCAAAACTTACCCTAACAATCTTTCTTGCAGCTTCTCTTTCCAAAAAGAACTCACTACTTCGTTTTATAGTCCCAACAGGCCTAACATGCCTTCTTATCGTGGTTGAGCCGGATCTTGGAACTACGATTATAACTGCCGGAATTGCCTTAACAATCTACTTTGCCAGCGGAGCACCGCTAATGCAATTTTTCAGCCTTTGTGCCTCAGGAGGAATCCTGGGTCTTATCTTGGCGTTGACCTCAGGCTACAGAAGAGAAAGGATCATTACCTACCTCAACCCTCATTCCGATCCGGTCAATAGCTCCTATCATGTACGCCAAATTCTAATTGCGCTAGGTTCCGGAGGATTGTGGGGCAGAGGTTTGGGGCAGTCTAGGCAAAAGCACTTGTTTCTGCCCGAGCCGGCAACAGATTCCATATTTGCAGTAATCGCAGAAGAACTAGGGTTTATCGGAGCAAGCCTTGTGATTGCAGTTTTTCTCTTTCTTATTGTGAGAGGGTTATCTATAGCTGCCCGTGTTAACGATCCTTTTGGGAAACTCCTCGCAACGGGTATTACCGCCTGGATTGCAATTCAAGCTTTTATTAATCTTTCCGCAATGGTAGCGCTTGTCCCTCTAACTGGAATTCCATTACCTTTTATCTCCTACGGGGGCTCGTCCTTGTTTGTTTCATTTTGTGCAATCGGAATCCTTCTCAATATATCCAAGCACGCGGGCAAAACACGCTAAACAGTGAGGAGTTAAAGGGTATCGAAGCTAGTATGGAAAAAGGCTGAAGGGTAAAGGTGTAAAGCCGTTTAACGAAACCCCCTCACCATACGAGCTTCCAAACCTACACCCTAAACTACTGTAGAATATAACAAATATGCGCGTAGTTATTACGGGAGGACACCTGACTCCGGCCCTAGCCACAATTGAAGTCTTGCGGGATAGAGACGCGGAGGTTTTTTGGTTCGGAGAAAAAAGAGCTTTTGTAGGACAAAAGAATCAAACACTGGAATACCAAGTAATTCCCGCTTTGGGAATTCCTTTCTTCTCAATAACCTCCTGCAAGCTCCAAAGAAACGACTCCTTAAAAACTATCCTTAATTCTTGGAAGCTGGCAATAGGCTTTTTTCAAAGTTTGATTTATTTTTCGAAAATTCGACCTCACGTCCTTTTATCCTTCGGAAGCTATGTGGCCGTTCCGCCAACTCTGGCAGCTGCTGTGCTGGGGATCCCTATCGTAACCCACGAACAGACAACAGTCGCCGGATTGGCAAACAAAATAATCGCAAACTTTGCGAAAAAAGTCGCCGTAACCTTCCCTTCTGAAAACAAGAACGACAAGATCGTCTTGACTGGGAATCCAACAAGGAAACTAGTATTTGAAATTGCCAAAAAGAAAAAACTTCCCCAAAAACCCCTAACCATTTTTATAACCGGAGGGAGCCGCGGTTCGCACAACATCAACCTGGCAGTTGGGGAAATAGTTGTGAAACTCTTAAAAGAATTCAAGGTAATTCACCAAACAGGGTCTCTGGATTTTGACGAAATGGTCAAGATTTGGGGTGAACTCCCAAAGACACTCCAAAAAAAATACCAGGTGTTAAGTAGTTTTAGAGGAGAGGAAATTTTTCCAATAATAGACTTAGCAATATCTCGTTCCGGAGCAAATACTGTTGTAGAACTTGCCGCCCTTGGCGTGCCTACCATATTTATTCCTCTTCCATGGTCGGGCGGAGGAGAACAACTTAAAAATGCTCGTGCCTTTGAAGAAACAGGTTTAGGAGTTGTGCTTAGAGAAGAAGAACTCTCTCCCCAAAAACTTTTAAAAACAATAAAAAACATTGCAAAAAACTACTCCAGTTTTAAAAAGAATGCTGGGAAAGCAAAGAAACTGGCAAATCCACACGCAGCAGAAAATCTAGCAGACCTTACTTTTTCTGTATCCCGTAAATGAAGAAAAAACTACTCCTGCTGTCTGTCCCACTCTCATTCAGCCTCCTTTGGATAATGCGGGAAAACATAACGAACGCGAAATTTCTTGAGGCAAGACGTATCGAATGCAAAACACAATATGGACCTTGCGAGGAGGAGGACTTAAAGATAACCAACTCCGCACTTGGAGAAAACATAATAACTTTCAATGCAAAGCGCTTAAAAGAAAAACTCCTCCAGAGGTTTAAAAATGAAGAAGTTTTTATTCAAAGAGTTTTCCCGAGTACCATCGAAGTTGTCATCCAAAAACGAAAAGGCTACATCGCCTTAAAAAAAGAGGGGATCGGTGAAGGGTTTTTTGTGGTCGACTCCAACGGAACAGTCCTATCGTTCGCAAGAAACACCGCATTACCAAGCTTAGTATTAAGTACAGACTACAAAACCCCAGTCGTAGGCGAAAAAGTAGATTCCCGGGTAGTAACATCAGGAAAGCTCGTCAAGTTAACGTCCAAAATCGACGAAGTCAGGAAAGCCACGCTCTTTAGGGACCGTTTAGAAATAGTACTTCCGGCACTAATTGTAACTTATCCTGTGGACCTTGATCCAACTCTTCTCACCGGAGCTTTACAACTAATCCTAACCCGGACTAAAATGGATAATAAAGTGCCCGTCTCAGTTGACTTGCGCTACAAAAATCCTGTACTAACATATTAGTGTTTTTAAAGGAGGAGTATTAATTTTATGGCCAAACCTAAAGTTCTCGCAGGAATCGACATAGGATCAGCAAAGATCGCGTCATTGATTGCTCAATACGACGAGCTGGAAGACAAACTTAGTATTTCCGGTGTTGGAAGCGTTCCGTCAAAAGGTGTTCGAAAAGGTCAAATCGTCGATATAGACGAAGCCGCGTCTTCAATTATTGAATCTGTAGAGCAAGCAGAACGCATGGCTGGCTATAACCTGGACCAGGCAGTGCTAACAATCGGTGGGGGACATGTGGACTCCAGAAACTCCAATGGGGTTGTGGCAGTAGCCGATCCCGGAGGCGAAATAAGTTCGCAGGATATAGAACGAGTAATAGAAGCAGCTCGCGCAGTCTCCCTCCCGGAAGCCCGAGAGATCCTTCATGTAATTCCCAAAGAGTACCGAGTCGACGGCGAAACCCAAGTAAAAGATCCAGAAGGAATGAGCGGTGTTCGGCTAGAGGTTGAAACCCATTTGATAACCGGCTCCACAACTGCAGTTAAAAATGTTCAAAAAAGCGTTTCTGAAGTTGGTGTTACCCCACAAGGTTTAGTTTTTTCAGGCCTTGCCGCGGCAACCTCTGTTCTCTCCGATACCGAAAGGGAACTAGGGGTTGTACTTGTAGATGTGGGTGCTGGGACAACGTCAATTATCGTTTACATAGAAGGTTCAATTGCGCATTCCTCAGTCCTGCCAATAGGTAGTAAAAACGTCACAAACGATATTGCAGCCGGCTTAAGAGTCTCCCTTGATTCAGCAGAAAAAATAAAAATCATGCTCGGTGATAGAAGAAAGAAAGGGAAGGCAGGCGAAGAAGACAACGATGAACTGGATCTAAAGTCATACGGAGTTGAAGAGGGAGACAGAAAGGTTTCCGAAAAAACTCTTGTTGAAGGAATAATAAAACCCCGACTAAACGAAGTCTTTACGATGGTAGGGATGAATCTTGCAGATAGCGGGGTTGCAGGCAAGACCCCGTCAGGGGTTGTTATAACCGGTGGAGGCGCGCTTTGCGTGGGCGCAGCAGAATCCGCAAGACGAATGCTATCACTTCCTACAAGAGTAGGTACCCCCAAAGGCGTTGTTGGATTGGTAGAGGAAATCTCAAGCCCTGTTTTTGCGGCGGCTGTTGGGCTCTTAATTTACTCAAGCCGAAACCCTTCGAGTCGCGAAATGTCTTGGTCCCCGGCAAATATAATCTCCAAAACTTTCCGCGGAGGCCTCCCTGTTCGCGGCCTTGTCGGTCGCGCCTCAGATCTCGTTAAAAAGATTCTTCCATAAATCCCCAATTGCTAAAGGGGTGTACAATAAACAGCAGTACTTTTCAGTCAAATTGTCGGACTATCGACGGACATTACCTCGGGGTTCTACACCCCAGCCCTTCGCCCCTCAACGAAAGGAGGTAGCCAAAAGACGACAAACGACCCGGCAGGGAAGCGAACACGAGAATGTGGTAAATTTAACCCCAATTTCCATACCACAAACTCCTGTCCTTCCCTGCCGCACCTTTTAGACAAGATGCTTGAGTTTTGAAACGAGTTGTATGTATGATTAAACGGTGAGCAATAAATTCTTCTATACTCTCGTCGCCTTAGCTCTTTTTTCTATCTTAGGTCTAGGCGGCTACTACTTCTATTTGCGTGGCAGTCCCTTGCCAACCGCCAAAAAAACTACCCAAAATATAACACCAACCCCGCAAATAACGACAAAAAGATCAGAAGTTACAGATAATACAGACATCGGAAGTTGCACATCTCTTAAAGAAAACAAAGTCGTAAGCCGGATAGAAGTCGCAGAATATAGCGGTAAAAAAACCGTTATCGGGTCAATGAACGGTAAAATTGCAAGTTTGACAATAAGCGGCACTTCGGGAAGATTTGACCTTGTTCCCAAAGAAGAAGGGGAAAGTTTAACGCTTTCTCTAAATGAAAAACCAGGACTCGTAGAAGATGCCAACGGAAAAGACATTGGCCTTAAAGGTTTAGCAAACGACGCCGAAGTTGTCGCTCAATTTAACTGCTTTCCGAAAAAAGAAACGGACAATATCCTCATAACCCGAGTAGTTGTGAATAAGCTTTAATTATCTCTAGCTTCTGCTATCTAGCGAAAAGATCCCCAAAACGACATCCAAGCACCTATCACCCA
The DNA here is from genome assembly GCA_001816455.1 of Candidatus Blackburnbacteria bacterium RIFCSPHIGHO2_12_FULL_44_25. GTDB lineage: Bacteria > Patescibacteriota > Microgenomatia > UBA8517 > UBA10165 > 2-12-FULL-44-25. The sequence goes on along the minus strand of MHCB01000006.1, from coordinate 33,579 downwards.
GAATAATACCCCGCCTACACCGGTTAGAACTAAAAGTGGCGGTAATGCCGCTGCTAAGAAAGTGATAGCCACAGACATCTTTACCCATCTTACTCTTCTGGTCAAAGCATACGTTGCGATCCCCACCAAAAAGGCTGAAATTGTTCCAACCACTAACACTATTTTAACCGCTGAACTCGTCGCTTCAAGAATCGAATCGGAATTAAAAACAACAATCATAGCTGAGGGTATAAGGGAGAAAACAAACGAAAAAACCACTCCTAGAAACTGAACAACAAGAAAAAGTATAATTCGAATTAGCCCAATTTTGGGTTGAGTTGGCCTCATAGGAGGGGTACCTTGAAAAAGTATAGCTGGTTTAGGCACTTGTTGTACACCGTGCTCTTGCTGGGTCTTCTTCTACCGGGAGGCACGTCAACCGCACAAACCAAAATCGCTTGTAACGAGCGTGTCTTATTGCTGTTACAGGGAATTGAAACCGAATACAGCAGTTGGACAGAGACGTTTGGCGACATAATCAACGCGGCCGGACCACGATACAACAAGGTTCTTCCGTTTAGTTACAATCTCCAGGATCGAAACAACTACACAAAGAAAAACACTCATCAGCATTTATCCCACAGTGTCAGCGCACTCAGGCAAACAATCAACGAAGAAATCCAGCGCTGCCCCGGAGTTTCGATAGATCTTTTGGGACATAGCCTGGGCGGACTGATTGCACTAAACTACACTGGAACAGAGGAGCAAGGACCTGCGCTCAGGCACATCAAACACCTGGTAACCCTCGACAGCCCCGTGAACGGTAGCAGTAAAGAGACGATCCGGGTGATGGCTGACAAGGTTAGTTACGATCTCGCAGAAAGCGACGTTGCGCAAGTACTCGTACAACTCAATCAGGAGATTGTTCTGAACAGGAACATCGCCCTGGCAGAACGCCTGAAAGAAAAAGTCGTCATCCGCACTCTATCTTCTGTCGACGACGTTATGGTCCCAACGCTGGATGCAATGATTCCTGGGTTCGAGGTTTTCTTCAACCTTGGAGTCACAACAGGAGTAAAGTGTGCCTCATCAGCATACTGGGCTACCTGCGCCGGGCACGAACAAATCCTGCACGCCCAGTCTGCCATTCGGACCATCAAGGAAGCCCTTGCCGAGTTACCTCATGGTGAAGCCCTGCGGACCGGCGAGATAGCCTATACTGGTGCGGACGGCAATATCTGGCTTGCCAGGCTTGCCACAGGCGAAAAGAGGAAGCTAACTCAAGACGGCCAACCTATCGAGAGTTATGCAAGGCACTGGTACTCCAATCTTGCCTGGTCGCCAGACGGCACAACGCTTGCCTACACGCGGATAAAAGCAGACCACTCGACAGAACTCCTGCTTACAGATGTTTTCTCAGGACGAACACGAGTTGTTGCCAAGGGCGCTTTGCCAAGCTGGTCTCCTAGTGGTGAGTTTATCGTGTTTCTCGACTCCGCAACCCAAAGTTTGGGCTTCTTTGTCGGGACGATCGCGGTCTTTGATGTCCAAAGGCAACGGATTTTGAGTCACGGAAGCTCCAACGTCGCGCTCTACTATCCGCCCAGCTGGTCGGGTGATGACTTCGACAACTTATGGTTTGTTTACGCTGCCACCGATACCAACAGATCACCGTACAGTCGTGTCGAGGTGGCACATATCGGCTTGCCGCGTACAAGTGGTCTGGATTTCTCACTTACTTACGATAAGCAGTTTTTCAACGCTCAATGGAGTCCTTCCCAAGGCAAGATTGCCTATATGTCTGCTCAAAGATCACGCCCGGCGGCGGTGATGGTTTACGACTCAGCGACCCAAACCAGCACCAAAGTCTTGGATGTTAGCATGAGTTGTGGACGCGAAATGGGCATGGTGGACTTTCAACTTTCGTGGCTTGGCCAAACCTCCAAGTTGCTCGTTGGCACAGCCTGTCGTCAAGACGAAAAACCAATTTTCTGGCGAGTCGACACGGCAAACAACAATGTACAGCGATTCACAGTAAAAGGCGCCATTGCCGTCCCTTCATTCGACGGTGGGGCGATCGCTGCGGTGGACTATACTTGCCGAGAGAAGTGCGTGTCAACGCTGACTATTACCAATGCGTCTGGTGGTGGGGAAGTTGTCATCAACCAAGCCGACAGTCCTGCCTGGAATCCCAAACCACCCCAAGTGCTTGCCGCCCACAACCCCGGAGAATCCCGCACCACATAAATTCTCCCACAGGGTACCAAAGGCAGGGCCGCCTATCCATCAAGGATGGCCCTGCCCTTTTCCATTCGTTGACACCCTAGTTTTCACTGCATAACATGTAAGATGTGAACGACAAAACCCCAGTCACTAAAAAATACTTAGACGAACGACTAGAAGGGTTGAAAACCGAACTTCACAGCGAGATTAAAAACGACCTGCTGGAATTTAAAGATGAAATCCTTAGTGAATTGCAAAAAATAAGAGACAATTTTGACGCCCACCAGTTTTCTCACCAGCGTATAAACGACGATCTAGCAGACCACGATGATCGTCTTGTAAAACTAGAAAAACCCACCTCGTAACACACTACAAACATCACACATCGGAAGTGTGATCCATACCCAATTTCAGCGTCTAAAAAATTGCAGAGTAGCCTGAGAAGACTACCTCTTTTTCTAAAAGTTGGCTTAGGCAAGCAAAAACAGGAGGGATTTTTAGACCATTGACGGACTTCTGAAGGCTTCTAACAACGAGTTCTCGATTAATTCTCCATCTTGCATATCCATACCCTCTAGATGCCTGTGGTTGTTGGGCGTATTGCCCATAAATGATATAGACTCTTCGGTGAGAGAAACCGTAAACCCCTTCTTTCCCTGGCTAACAACTGTCGGCCAATTTACTCTAATTACTATCTTTTTGCCGTCTTCAACAACCTGGCTAGAGAACTCTAGCGGTGTTTGGTCTCTCAGTCCCTCCAAAATATCTAAAATTCTCGAACCCGACAATACATCCGCAAGTTTCCTCGTGGGTTTAACAACCGAACCCCTTTCTTTCCCACTAGCAATTTGCTTAATTCTCTCAACTAGGCCCATTATGGGTCTTAGTCTATTCCGGACCGGACCAACTGTCAACATCCACCATCTCTCTCGGTGTGAGTCTGGCGCTCAGAGCAATGTGAAGAACCCTGTTTGCTTCAAGAGAAAAAGGGCGCGGAATGATTTTCCTAAAGTATATAGCTTGACTGGGCTGGATCGTGGTGTATAATTTTCGCTATACCATGACTGGAGAAAGAGTAAAACCTGAAGCCATGATTCCCGAAACAGCCAGCAGAAAGGAAATAGAAAGTAGAGTAGATGAGCTATTGACTCGAGGCGTAGTTGAAGTGGCTGATAAGGAACATCTTCGGGCCAGGTTGCTGGAGGAAGGCACAGTTTTAAGAGTCAAGCTGGGAATTGATCCTACGGGCTCTAGGTTACACGTAGGTCGGGGATCTACTCTGTTAAAACTGAAAGAATTTCAAGATTTAGGACATCAAATTGTGATAATTATCGGTGACGGAACCGCACAGGTTGGCGACTCATCTGATAAGACAGGTGCCAGAAAAGGACTCACGCCGAAACAGATTGCAGATAATATTAAAGATTATATGCAGCAATTTGCTAGGATCCTTGATGTTTCAAAGCTGGAATTAGTTCATAATGCTGATTGGTTGGAAAATATTTCACTGGATACACTCTTAAGACTTGCATCATGTCAGACAATGCAGGAAGCGGTGGGAAGAAAAAATTTCTCCGATAGAATTAGTCGGGGCGACTCTGTTTCATTTGCGGAAGCATTTTATCCTCTTCTTCAGGCGTATGATTCTGTAATGATTAACGCTGATGTTGAGCTTGGGGGGACCGACCAAACGTATAACCTCACCAAAGGACGAGATGTTCAAGAGGCATATGGTATGCCTCCTCAGGATTATATGACCACCCAATTGCTAATAGGTCCCGATGGAGAAAAGATGAGTACTAGCATAGGAAACTGCATATGGATCGACGACACTCCGGAGATAAAATACGTTCAATTGATGAAGATTGCCGACTCCCTTATACCCACATATCTAGAATGTGCAACTCGACTTCCTATGGATTTTGTAGGAAGGTCAATACAAGAATTACACGATGGGACCGCAGATATTGTAGCACTGAAAAAGGTTTTGGCACATGAAGTAGTAAGACTCTATGACGGTAATGAAGCTGCCGATAACGCTGCAACATATTTCCAAAGTACTGTTCAAAGGATGGAAACCCCAGAATCAGTTCTAAGGAGTAAGCTTGAACCTGGAGATATTAGCATCAAAGCTCTAGTGAGCTTGCTAGTTGAGAAAAACTTGGCTAGGAGTAAAGCGGATGTGCGGAGACTGATCGAGCAACACGGGTTCTATGTTGATGGTATACCAATTGACCCAAAAACCGCACACATAAAACTTGCCGAAAATGGAAGTTTCGTGATTAGGCTGGGAAAAAGGTCGTTAAACATGCTAGCAATCGAGGCAGAGTAAGTCTATGACTTCCTCCCTGTAATTCCAAGATTTCATTGTGTCACGATTTGATATGGGTATGAAAAAAGCTCCAACCAGCTTTTGTTCCCAGAATAGCCGGTCGGCCAACTTCCACCCCATCCTTCGTTAGGTCTAACTCTCGAGTGATCAGTGTTAACTGTATATCTGGTAAAATTTGTTTTTCTTATTAGTTTCTGGATGAACTTATCCTCATCCGATTGGATATTTACTCCAAGATGGTATGGTCGAGAGGATATATTATCAAACAATTCTTCTTCTGTTGAGTACCTGGTTACCCAGATGACTGGCAAAAAATAAGCAGACTGAACAAAGACACTTTTAGGATTTGGATTTAGGACCAAAACGGGAAACCCAAATTTATTGTTTGCCCTAATAAGTTTTGTTGGTGCGGCTTTTGACATATCAACATTTAATTGTTGAACCATTGTTTCATCAAAATTAAAATTAGGAGAAATATATCTTTCTATTCTTTTTGACAACACTAGTTGATTGAACCTTTTAAGGATTCTTTTTGAATACTCTTCATGGTTGCTGTCGTGAACAAATATTCCTTGGATTCTTTGGCAGCTTTGTCCAGTGTGAGTAAAAGCCTCCGTTAGTGAAGTTTCAATATCTTGATCCATATCGAAGTTACTAAGATTGCTAATCTTGACAACTTTAAAATCTGCGGCTTCGATTTCAGGATAGAACTCAACAAAGTTCTTAGAGCATAAAAGAAAGACTGTTTTTGCGTTTTTATGTCCACCAAAAAAATATAAAGCTTGTGCACACATGAGCTCTTTTTCTAGAACTTCCGGCCCACCACCAGACATTGTCTTTAGGTTCCCTCCATATTTTTGACAAACACCACTCTCTTTCCATATGTAGTCAAAAATTCTAGTCCCCCGCCTACTTGGACGAACCACAACTTCATTCCCTGCAACCAGTGCGTTTAGAACTGGAACTATCGCTGTAACTAATGGTTCGTTAAACGATAAAACAAGTATGACCTTTCCTTTTGGCTTCAATTGAGAGTTGAAAAAGTGTGAATTGTTTTTAGAGTAAGAGAGTAGATACTGATTAATAAACTGAAAATCAATTTTTATTGAATATTCAGTATCTTGAGTGCATTCATTGTTTAATTTGAAAATTATGCTCTTCTTTTTATTAAGCCAAGTAACCAAGTCGTAACATAAGGAATCCACTTCAAACTTGTTATTCATGATGGATGAATTTAACCTTATTGTTCTTCTCTCTATTAAAAAACTGTGGGTCAGCATGTTCAACAATAAACCTGGTTCTTGTCTGTTCATATATCTTTTCCGTCAAGCTCTTAATTATTTTTTCATCATTTTGGACGAGACTAAGAAAAATTTTTGGCAGAAACTTTATGTCATTATCTTTCACAACTATTTGCATGTCTCCACCAAAAAAGCTTTTTCCTAGATATTCCCTAATAAAATCCCTCAGCTCATAAGGATCAATCTTTATTCCCTTAATAAATAGCGTTTCTCCGACTCTAGCCTTTATTCTGTCAATGCGGATTCTATGTCTACCGCATGGGCATTTACCGGGAATAATACGAGTAATATCCTTGGTTTTATATCGAACAATGGGGGAGGCGTCTTTTTTGAGACTTGTCAGCACAAGTTCTCCATACTCTCCTTCAGGCATTACCTTTCCGGTTTCAGGGTCTACTATCTCAGGAACGACATAATCGTCTATCACATGTAGACCTTGCATTTTGTCACATTCATAAGCTATTCCTGTATTTACTTCACACAATCCGTAGTGGTCAAATACTTTTATTTTGAGCTTCTTCTCGATTTCCCTTCGTATTTTATTGGAATAGACTTCACCAGCGGCAATAGCCCTAACCAGCTTGAGCCTACTACGATCAAAATCATTTGCAGCCATCCACTCATAAAGATAAAGCAAAAACCCTGGGGTAGCGATAACAGTATCTATTCCAAATTCAACCATAAAATCTACCTGCGTTTTTACAGGCTGAATTCCTGCAGGAAGAACAAAGGCACCAATACTCTGAATCGCATATGTATTTAAAGCCGCTCCACTAAACAAACCGTAACTCATGATGAACATAACTTTGCTATTTTTAGTAATTCCAAAGGCCCTCCAGGCTTCAGAAATTGCCTTTGAGCTTTCGTTAAGATCTTTTCTTGTTAAAAAAGAAAGGGTTGGCTTACCTGTGGTTCCTGACGTAGTATGTACCTCGATAATTTTATCTTCGGAAACTGCTAAGCCCCCATATGGATAAGCCCCCCTTAGATCTTCTTTTGTGGTAAACGGAAGACCCGACAGTTCGCTTATTGAATTTATTTTGTGCAGGTTTTTATCCTTGTAAAGCCGTGTCCTTTTGGCCGACATTATTGTCTTATTGAGATTACTCAGGATGGTTGAACTTTGAGAACTCATAACTATTTTGCATCCCTCATTTCTGACAAAGTAGTTTTTAATGCTCTTTCAATATCGTCTATTATTTCCTCGTGAACTGGAGATAGGAAAACTGTTTCTGTTGGTAAAGGAGGGAATAAAATATTTCTGTCGGCCATCTTTTTTATAAACATTTCGTAAAGTCGTGTGTTGAATCTTTCATTTTTTATCCCTCGTGGGAGATTCATTTTATATGTCTAACATACTCAAGATTCACATCCTTTCGTGTTGGGTCCCGACGATTCGGTTGAAGCGACTCAATCCTGACATCAAGCCTCATCCCAACCTGGATTTTTGGCGGACCACCAAAGACACTCATCTATTTTACAATGTTAATAGGCTTGCCTGCTAATATACTTCCAATGTCTTCCACAACAACATCTGTGCAGTTATAAAGACTTTCTAAACTATTGAAAGCTATATGTGGAGTTACAAACACATTGGGAAGCTGCCGCAGCTTGTTGTTAGTTTCCAGATCGAAATCTAGAACGTCTACAAAAAGGCATGATTTCTTCTTTTCCGAAATAAATTTATATAAATCATCAGGATTGAAAATCCTTCCCCTAGCGGTGTTTATTAGTCCAACATCTGCTTTAAGATGATCAAAAAAGGACGTTTTATTGAGGAAAGCAACAGTTTCTGGGTTTAAACTGCACGTCACCACAACAAAATTAGAGTTAGATGACAAATGCTCAAGAGTGGGAGAAAAGGTCAAAAATCCCCTATAATCATCAAGTTTTTTGCCGTCAGGGTGCTTTGTATATGCAAGAGTGTTTATGTCTAGTTTTGACAATATGTTTGCAACATATGCACCAATATGTCCAAGACCAACAATTCCTACTGTACTGTTTGTTAGACAAACCCTTTGAGAATCAAGCACCCCAAAACTCTGATCCAAAAAAGAGGCTCTTGTAGCCAGCAATATTTTACTTTGAAGGGAAAACAGTGCTGCTAAGGTATACTCAGCAACAGACTGCGTTGAATACTTCGGTGTATACATTAGTAAAGTATCCGAATCAGAAGCAGCATTTAACATCTCTGCACTTTCAAGGTCTTCTTTTCCGGTTGACAATACAATAATAGCTTTCAGGTGCCTATATTTTTTTATAAACGAGGGGGTGATTTTCCCGTAAGTTACGACAATATCAGCTTGTTTGGCCGCGTCCCCCAAAACTTTTTCCGAAGGCTCCTCTTTAATATGCATGAAGTCGGAAACTTTTGTAAGTCTCGCATAAGTCTCTTTCTTAAAAAAAATATAACCTCCAACAGCAACAACTTTCATCGGTTTCCTCTAACAAAATAACCAACAACCTCCTCGTAGGTTGGAAAATGGATATTCTTGTTTTTCATAAGGGCTAACACTTCTCTTACATCCACCTTCTTTTCTTCTGCAATTTTGTAAGCAAGATCCAAGGAATGTTTCATTACTCCATATTTAGCCATCAATATATTTTGCTTCCGTGCACCTCGCGACCTCTCAAAAAGAGATGAAACCACGCTATCGGTTAGATCAACAAGCTTCATGGAATCTATTTCCAGATTGTAACCAGAATCCTCAAGTACATTTATCAATATTTCAAGCTGAGCATTACCAAGATCCCTACCTAGACCAAGCAGTGTTCCGTCAACAAAGTCTGCACCAGCTTTAACAGCCGACAGTGAATTAGCCACAGCCAAATCATAATTTTGATGTCCATGGAAACCCACTAATATATTACTATTAGTTTTTAGGAGTTCAATCTTTCTAGTCACCTCATTTGGTAACATACCGCCCGTACTATCAACCAAATAAATTACATCTGACCCCAGGTCTTCAATGAATTTAAGATTTTCTAATAGATCTTTATCTGAATATAAAGTTGACAACACCATGTTCACTGAAACAAACATACCTTGCCTTTTAGCCTCACCAACTAACTGAGGTAATCCCGACATTGGATGGGGACTTCTGTATCCTATGAATCCAACCCTTAAAAAGTCAAGGCCAAACTCTCCAGCCAGTTTAACATCATCAACTTTGCAAATATTTACATTTGCAAACATTCCTATTTTGGCATTGATGTTTATCTTGTTTATTAAATCAAGATATTCTCTATCTGTATGGGCCATAGCCCCAAAATCTCTTTCTCCCCCCAACCCATACCCATGCCCAACTTCTATATATTCAATCCCAGCCTCGGCTAAACCCCTTATTAAAGAATCCACGAAGTTGAGCGAAAAATTCCAATTATTCTCATAACCCCCATCGCGGATTGTTACGTCAACTATTTTAATCATTTTCAAACTAATAATTTACATTAAAAATCTTTTTTACTTATACTCATCATAATATCGCATTAATTTACTGAACACTTGCATAATTAGTTTCCTTTTGTCCTTTCCTTCAAAACTCTGTGGATTTATAGTACAAATACTAAACACTGCATCTTTAATATTTGGCTTTAAAGTCTCTAAGTCTTTTGCATAACTCTTCAAAGCATAAACATAATATCTACGATTAATTGCATAATGTAACTTAGATATCTCATCGATTATCAGTTTCAAATCTGTAATTTCTTCAAAAACACTTTTCCATATAGGGCGCTTCTGCCACCAAACAAATTTTTGCTCCAATCTCTTTTTGTAAAGTTCAATTATTTCAGTGCGAATATCCTCCGGGTAATTATAAGCCTTATCCTTGAACTTTTTCAAAACCATACCCTTATCTACCAAAAAAAGAGATTCAAGAAAAACATGTTCCACAAAAGCCTGAGTTCGCTCAAAAAATTCAACAGAGCTGTTTAAACTACACAATTTGGCACCTACCTCTTTGAGGGTATAAATGTGAACACCAACCTCTATACCATTTAATTCCCAATATTCACATAAAGTGTCTAGAAAGTATTCTGGAAAACTTGGATCGTAGTGAATTTTACCGGACAGGTAGTTTTTTATTTTCCCCTTGGATTTGTCACTATCCAAGACAAAGGCTATATCTAGATCAGAAAATTCATGGTAAAAGCCAGTAATACGAGACCCATGAACCCAAAAACCTCTTACAAAAGAAGATTCTGTAGAAAAATCATATAAATCAGATAAAAAACCCTTATAGGTTAACAGACCAGGGTAAGAAGAAATTAACGTTTCAAGTTTAGAGTCACCACCATTTACTTTCTTTTGTAATTTTGACATGTCTCCTATTGCTCGCTCTCAGCAAGACACTACCATTTCCCCCAAAAATCCTTTCCTTTCGACTCGAATCCCTCCTTGATCGATAAGCCGTCTACCGTGTGGGTCTTTCTTATATTCCATAACCAAATATTATCACAAATTAGGCCCGCATTGGACTTTTTCTGCTCATAAATTGTCCAGCCTGTACATCAGAACTATACGGATACATCACACATCGGAAGTGTGATACAGGGAATTTGACAAAGAACAACACGCACTTCTAATATAAAGTATGGAGCAGGCAAACCTTCCCCAACAAAAACCCTCCTCGGTTGATCCCGCTTGCTACAATTAACCAGTACTTTAATAAGGAGGTGGCCTCAAACGAGATTTGTTTGTGCGCTGAAACGTTGATGTCCCTAGTTTGTTGGTAGAAGGAGCCACACAAGTGGTAGAACGAGACGGCTCAAACGGATCAGACAACTCCGACGGCTCTAGCTCTGGCGACCGAAGCGGAGATGTCTATAGCTCTGATTTCGGTGATGTGGACCGCGGGCATGTTGACCTCGACAAAGACGGCAAGGGCAAAGATCATTCGACGTCAGTGTCTGACGGCGGTGGGCACTTCTCCTGGGATACCGATTCCAGGACTGGCGAGGTGTCTGGGTCCCATGGGTCGCTACATGGCGACAGGGATCGTGATCGCCTCCGCTGCCCACCACACTCAAAAATGAAAGATCAAACTTCCTTATCAGAAAAATTTTTAGAATACCTTCGAGAGACGGTCTCTTTTACTAAGAACGGTCTTGGGGAGGAAAAAACGAGAGATATATTCTTGAGGGTATTGAGAGACTTTTTTGGCGGAAAAATTTCTCTAGGTGACTTAGAGGGCATAGCTTTTGATTTATATAGCCACAACAGGTTTGTGGACATGGAGACAGAGTGGGAACACGATCTCAACCGTGCCCTGTCAGATGCAATAGACAAGGTTTACTATTATGAAAGTAGAAGTGAAGAGGAAAGAGATGTCAGCGAAACCGAGTGGTCGGGTATAGAAAGGATAAGAGATTACTATGAGAACAACAAACATCTAATCGAAGAAAAAATTGTTTGACAAAACACAGATAGAGATTCTAACATAAGGTATGGAGCAGGCAAACCTCCCCCAGCTTATTGGTCGTCGTAATTAATATATTTTACGCAGTTTATATCCAAGCCACGTTCCCCGATAGCCACGTTATAAACAAGTTGCATATCAGGGTGAACTATTTGAGAAGAGTCCAGGTGTAGAAATTCATTTTTTGTAAACCACTTACCCTCTTTAACTTCTGGATCTACGGGTCTACCCCTTCTCTCTTTAGCCAATCTTGCTTCGAATACGACATAAAGCCAATTCTTGTCACTCTTTTTACACTCATAAACACCCAGCAAAGAAGTTATTCTTACATCGCAGCCCGTTTCCTCTTTTGTTTCTCTAAGTGCCGCTTCGGGTAAAGATTCGTTTCTGTCAACAGAGCCGCCAGGAAGATTCCATCTACCCCTTGAGATATGATTCTTGTCATCTTCCTTAATAAGAAAGACACGCTCTTTGGCGTCAATTAGAACTACACCTACATATGCGTCCATAAATTAAGACTGTCTAGATAAGTATTTCTTGTAAACTTGGTCTTTTTCCATTTGTTTGTTAAGTGATTCGTGTATTATCTCAGTCTTATTCTTTTTGTAGCTGTATGCAGCCCAGGATAAGTAAGAATCTTGTGCTCCTGTGAGTACTAAATTAAACCTTTTTTGTGGAATATTATCAAATCTTGAAACGGCTCATCCTATTCACTAAGTTAGAAATTCGTCTCCCAACAAACATCACACATCGGAAGTGCGGTCTGGTTAACCAGAAGCCGCAAACTACGCAGCAGGCATGCAGTGCGTCTGGTATACTATCCCAGACAAGTGAATAAAGTAGGCAACATTCCATCTGCCAAGATCCACTCCTCTGGCTTATTAATTCCCCTGATACCCCATAGAATCAAAAAATACACAGACATACTAACCCGGCAAGAACATGCTCTTAAGAGAAAATATAAGAACAGGAATCTGTCGCAAGTATTCGATACACTGCATCGCAAAATAATCGCAATTGGTCCGATAGCGGTTTGTGATTATCTATGCCTAGACCTTGGAAAAAAATGCCCGGAGACCATTCTATCCAGCATTGGCACAATTTCTCTCCAAATCTCAAGTCATGACGATGCTGTGGATGAAACACCAAACGATCAAAGTGATCTTGCAGCATTGATATACGCCGGCAACATTGCTTCTCTGGAAGCTATCAAAAATCTTATCGAAAATGGGTACAAAAATATAGCCAAGATCCTAATAGACATAGTAAATAGAAATCATTTTTTACAACAAAAAAGAGTTGAACTTTTATGGAAAAAATCTCCTAAAAATTTCTTAGACTATAAAAAAGGGGTCGCAGATGGGGCGGAACTTATTAAAATAGGTTCTCATACCGCACTAGAATTTTGCGGAAGGAACGACCTGCGAAAGAAACTCACAAAGTTCGCGACTCATTACGCCTTAGCCCTTCAATTGATAGACGATATAATAGAGGTCGAGGAGGACAGGAAATCGGGTTACCACTCCTTTCCATTGCTTGAAGGAAATCCTTTCACAAAATCAATCAACCAGGCAAGAAAAAACATAAAAACAGCAACTCACAGTGTTAATAAAGAGTGGAAATTCACAAAGTCTCTCCTAAAAAACGTAGAAGATGTGGTAAACCAGGTAGAAAATAGTCTGAAAAATGCCAAGTAAAACTACAAAAAAACCAGCAATAGCCCATTTCAAAGATTTTATAGTTTTAGTAACTGGTGTAATAATTAAGCCTAGGAACGAGATACTCGTTGTCCGCAGAAGCACAAGCAGTAAAACATTCCCCGACTTTTGGCAGCTACCGGAAGGCAAAATAGAGTTTGGCGAACAACCCCTGGAGACATTCAAAAGGGAAATAACAGAAGAGCTTGGCTGTAAACCATCAAGGCCCAAGATTGTACATGCACTCTCATTAATCTACCCGTTTGCAGGAAAGAAATTCCATCTCCTAAGAATAATAATAACTTCTAAACTAATTGGCAAGATTACCTTATCGTCAGAACACAATGAATATAAATGGATAAAACTTAAAGATCTAGGAAGAATAAAAAATCTCGTCCCCGGAACCAAAGAGCTTGTTAAGTCCCTACCAGCAATTCCTTAATGATCTTATTTATCTTCACTGGCTTTTCTGGGGCTGGCAAGTCAACTATCACTAAGGCAATCAGTCAGGCACTAAAACTGTCAGTTATTGAAGAAAGAAAAATCACCGCAGAGCTTACAAAACAAGCAGGGTATCAAAGAACACGAGATTGGATGGAAACTATCGGGACCTCTGGTGTAAGGGACCGAGCAGCTCAAAGAACAGTTGAGCTTATCCAAGAACAAGTTGCCCAACCAGGCTTTATAATAGACGGTTGTTACGACCCCAACTTTCTAACCCATCTTGAAACCGCTTTTCCAGAGAGCAGAGTTTTTGTAATCCACATTCACACAACCGAAGCAAATAGACGACAAAGAGTTACAGATCGGGAAGGCACGCCCGCAGAACAGGCAACAAAAGAGATGGAATTTATTGATGGACTAAAACTTGCAGCAGGAATGATGGAATTGATAACCAAGGCCCATTTTCATATAGAAAACAACGGCCCGCTCGACCACACAATAGCACTCTTAACAAGAAAACTTGAATCAGAGTTGGCACCAACCTCAAGCAGAGAAAGAAAATTTTAACCTAAAATGTACCCCCCAGAGTTAAAAGGCTCAATAAACACAGAACATATTTCGGCTGTCGACCAGTGGCTGACGGAAATACATAGTCGATGGACATCTGTTCCGGAGATAAGGATAAACCCAGATACACTAAGGCATCTGGCAGTTATTTGTGACGGCAACAGACGTGCTGCAACAAAACGAGGAGTGGCACCACCTTTTCTGGCACACCTAGCAGGCGTAGAAACCGTACTTGCCATAGATAGAGCAGCCAGAGTCTGGGGTATTCCAACCTGTACATACTGGCTTTGGTCAACTGAAAATTGGGGAAGAGAAGAGGCTCAAATAAACTTTATGACCCAACTTGCAAGAACATATTTGACAAACCAAACCTTGCTAGAAGAATTTAAAAAGGACGATGTACGTGTGATACATATTGGAAGCAAAGTTGGGATTCCGCCAGACATAGCAGACGCACTAGCCAGTCTAGAAGAATGGACAAAACAAGCCACGAAACATACCATAAATCTAGCAATAAATTATGGAGGACGTGAAGAACTCGCGCAGGCTATTATTAAAATTGCTTCAGCTATCAACAACGGAAATCTTGAGCCTAATGAGCTAATAAAAAACCCTTCAATTATCGCAAACTACTTATACACAGCAGGACAAGCATCTCCAGACCTTGTAATTAGAACCGGGGTAACTGAAGATGAGTTGTCTCGCACAAACTGGTTTATGCCTCTTCAAACCGGAGAGTCTAGATTTAAATTTCTACCTGAAATGTTTCCAGAATTAACCCCCCAAGCTCTTATTGAAGCGATAAACCACTTCCTAAGTTATACCCCCCGAATGGGCAGATAAAACTCCAATTTGACAAAGAAGAGGGTGAATTCTAGTATTAAAGCATGGAGCAGGCAAACCTTCCTCAACAAAAACCCTCCTCTGATCTTCCTCTTATTCTTACAGCCATATTCGGAACCGTCGTCCTCTTTCTAGCCACACTCGCAGTCTTAAACTATTTCAATATCTTAAGTCTCTCAAAGATGTTCCCCGAAGTGCTTGGATGGTTGCCAAGACAAAAAACGGCCGGCACTGAACTGGCATGCCTCAAAACTAGCCCACTCTTCATCGGACAAACAGCAACAATAAATGGATTTGTAACAAGAGTTAAAGACAATACACTTACCATGCGAGACGATCAGGGGCAAACAGATAGTTTCGAAGCAGCACCAAATGTCCAAATTTATACGTTTCGAAGCCTAACCAAGCCCCCTAACACCTCAACAGGGCTAAGCGCAATTAAATTAGATCAGAAGGCGACTATCACTCTTCAGGCCGACGGGGGAGTATACAAGATTGTTTCTATATCCTACGTTCCAGTAGCCTCAAACCCTTGAAAAACTTGCAGACATATGATACAATAGTCTAACTATGGGATACCAAGAAAGGGGACTTTCTCTAGCCCCACCAAATATGCCACCCATGTCTGAACAAAAAACATCCCCTGTAAGGACAACCCCACCAGCCTTCGGAGAACCCCTCTCGGTAGTTCCCACGGTTGACGACAACAATCGTCGTGGGTTCCTTGCTAGGTTTGCAAGTATAGCTGGTCTGATTACGGGCGCGGCAATCTCCGGCTCCGCCATGGCACAAGAAAGACCAACCACGGAAGACACCTCCACGCTTCCTCCTGCTCCTGACGGAGAAACAGTAGCGGATGCCGCAATGGCAGTCACCGGCAACGAAGAGGGGAGAGACAACCCACCCACTTTTATCGAACGCCGATTCAGGGATACATACAGAAGCCAATCCGGTAGATTTGAGTTTAACAACCCTCCTCTTGGTGAAATAGGTTGGTATCTCGAGGACGAACAAAATTCACCAGAAGAGATGGAACAAATGGCAAATGATTTTGGCTTGAATTCTCTGAAAATAGCATATGACGACAGTTTGAAAAGAGAAGCCGGAGTTCCAGTGGGACGGCTTGTAATATGTAACCCGCCAGCAGGAGTCAGTGCTGATTGCAACAACCCATTTGGATTTTATACCCTGAACTTTACCAACGGAGGCAGAGATCTAAGAATCCTCTATAACATAACAAGAACGGACCTTGCATTGACACCAGTAGAGTCAGCGGCTCAGAACTGGGGTACGGAACTTACAGTAGCCATACCGCTATGGACAAACAAAGGTATCGATAGCCAACCTTACAAAGAATGGCGGGACCGTTGGCTCAGCCACCCCGAAACACCTCCGCTGCGGCTTTCTGCTCCGCTCAAAACAGCCTAGCTTTCAAAGTTATTTTTGCTGTAGTATAGTAAAAACATGCCCCGATTAAGGTGGATAATACTATTACCAGTATTCTTCTCCCTCTTTTTGTATAAGCCTCCACTCACGCGCGCAGCAACGTGTGCCGACTTTCCCAACCCCGCAAACGACGAAGATCTCAACAAGCGTTGCGCCTTCCTATTTGACCGTGACCTAACTTATGGCAGTAACCTTAGTTGTAGTGGCACACGTACTTTTTATCAGTGCCCGGGTGTATCAAACACATGTGCAGTTGAATCGTTCAATGGCTGTAGTGGCTACACATCAGTTTGTGCTTACAATAACGACGGCTATACATGCAATACATACTGTTCCGGTCTTCTTAATCAAGGCGGCGCCATAAACACTCCGCCCAGTGGAAGTGATCAGAATAACTACTGCGGTTACTATTTCGAAACTAACCCCAATGATACTCGCCCAAACTGTCCTGGTTGGTGGAGTGCTTGCCTTTCTAGCTGTACCGGAGCAGGAGGAAGTAATAACTACGCGTGTCCAACCCCTGCTGAATGTACTTCTGCGCATCAATGTATAACTCAAGCTCCAAACACCTCCCTAACAGCAAATGGTGCCGGCGGGCAGGGTGGGGGGTCTACAACGATTCCCAGTGGCGGCTCAGTTCAGCTTGCGTGGTCCTCCTTAAGAGCACAAACTTGTGACGCAGCAAGCACAAACAACGTTTGGTCAGGAGGTAAACTTCCGCAAGACTCAGCGTGGATAGGGCCCCTTTATTGGAGTTCAAGCCTGTCCACCTACAACTTTGTTCTTACTTGCAGCAACACAGCAGGAAATGGCAACAGTCCTGTCACGATGGTGGTTAACATAAGCCCCCCCTCTTCCTCCCTCTCCTGCACCCCTTCTTCCCAATCCATCCAACCCGGTGGTCTTGCCTCGTTTACTGCCAGCGGGGGAACAGGGACACTCTCCTGGTCTGCTCCAGACGGGAACCCCGGGATTGGAAGCGGAACCAGTTTTGGCCCCGTTCAATACGAAAGTAGTGGCACAAAGACCGTAACAGTAACTTCATCGGGCGGACAATCCGCCCAATGCACGGTCAATGTTGGAACTTGTACCGGCTGCAGCGCCTCCACTGCCTGCAGCTCCTCAGGCGTTCAAAGCGGCCAGGATTCCTGCGGCAACCCATGTACTATTAGCGTTCCTTATTGTTCTGGGGTCACACCTCCCCCAACCGGCGGTGGCACCACCGAAGACTGTTCCACCTCAGCAAGCGCAACAGGGAACACCACAGGAAATGCCAGTACCGACATGCTTTCAGGCAGGAATCGTGTCGACTGGTTTGTGAATAGCACCTATATCGGCACAAACTCAGGCCCTTCAGCCGGCCTTACAGGGCTCACACCCGGGACCAGTTATTCTGCACAAGCCGTGCAATGGGACTCCGGCGGCGAGAACGAAAAAAGAGCATGCGACTCAAGTAGCCCTGCATTCACAACCGGTGGTGGAGGCAGTGGTAGTGGTGGCAGCGGAGGAACCGGTGGTAGTGATGGCTCTTGCGGGAACTGTAACGCTGCCGAACCCGCCTGCGGTTCCGTTTCCTGGGGAACCTGTTCAAATAACCCAAGCCAAAGCTGTAGCCGCCCGGGCCAAGCCTGCTCGGGAACAGGCCAGGTTCGTTTGCGATTTTTCAACGCAGACTGCACAACGCCATACAACCAACCCGAAACAATCAATCTTTTAGAAGACGACAATGACGGTCAGGAAAAACACAACAGCCTTTTTTATCCTTTGTATAAAGCCGAAGCACAAGGCTGGAGCTGTACCGATGATGAAGGAGTCCCATACCCCGGGGAAAACGCACCAAATATAGACGACGATAAATGCGAGACCGGACATTTCTCAAATGGTGTAAGCGCTTGCGAATTTGCCCCCTGGCATCCCTACAAAGATCCAGGCTACCAAATAAATGCCGATGGAACCATCGGGGGCTGTCCTTCTCAAAACATGGACGGCGGATGGTTTGACGAAGAGATATGCGACGACGAGGGCAATAACTGTTATAAAGAATGGAAACATTCAGGAAACGACACCTGTATAGAAACCCCAAATGAACCGTCAACATTTCCCCGTTGCTTCCGGCCTCAAACGAGCCAGCACATAGAAATCAAAGCTGGCGCCCCAACGCGTTCTTTCTCATTTGACGGAACATACGACGAGATACGAGCACGCACATTTGCCTTTAGCGTTGGTGCCCCAACAGCGTACAAGCTTAAAGTTATCGGTATGTGCTACGGCGGAAACGACGCAGCCTGCGCTGCCTACTTTTCCGGCGGAACAAACCAGGGCAACACGGTTAAGGAATTCGATACTCCAATTGCGGGCCACACCAATTATTGGGCAAACCCGTTTGAGAGTGTTAACTCAAACGCATTCGTTTTGGCATACGACATCTGCGTCAAAGGCACGACATATAAAATTTCAGGCCAAGTTTACCAGGACAATAATGCAAATGGAGCAAAAGATGGAGGAGAGCCGGGGTATGGCGGAGCAAGAGTTTTTGTAAATGGCAGTCCGCGCACTACCGATTCAAGTGGCAACTATATAGCCTCGGAACTTGCGGGAGGGGAAAACTATACAGTAGACTTGGAACTTCCTGCAGGATACCGTCTAACCCAAGGCCCAGATCCGGTAACAGTCTCCAATTTAAGTGGCGACACAACCGTTAATTTCGGTATCACCCCAATTGCTGTTCCATGGTTCCAGGTAAAAGACTCAGACATTGCTGCTTTCAACAATCTTGTCTCGAGAATTCCAGTTCAGTGTTCCGGCAGCTGCTCTCCTTATCTTGACTTAATAGGCGACGGCGGATTCCCCGGAGTCCCAATGTACGGTGGGTCAAATCTTAATTTGGGCTACGGACAAGTTTCCCAAACTGGATGGGTAGCAAATTCAAGATATTCCGGGGATCTTTACAAATATGCTTACTTCTTGAAAAAACTTCCGGCAACGGCAACAAACATATCCGGAAGTATTGCAGGTAGTTCACTAGTTTCCCAAAGCGGCTCTTCCTCCTACAATTGGTTTTATTCTAATGGAAATCTAACTATAACCGGCGACACGAGTATCGGTACCAAAAAGATTGTGTTGTTTGTAAACGGGACACTAACAATCCAAGGAAAAGTCAATTTAACCAAAGGCTCTGGATTCTTTGCGACAATCGCAGCAGGTGATATTAATATCGATCCGGGAGTTGCAAACGCAAGCTCTCCGGCAATTGAAGGAGTATACGTTGCCGATGGGATAATAAGAACCGGAACCAACAGCTCTTCTCCCGACTCAAAACTCATCATTCGTGGATCCCTCGTCGCCTGGAACTCAATAATTCTCCAAAGGGATCTTGACCCACCCCCGCGACTTATCGGTACAAACGAAACAAATCCTGCAGAACTTGTCGAATACGCGCCAGATCTTATGCTCAACTTTCCAAAAGAACTCCTGCGGGATAACCCTGTATGGGAAGAAATTGCCCCCTGAGATGTTACAGGAGCAAAAAGGTTTCGTTCCAATTTTTATACTTTTAATGATCCTCATCGCAGGGGCTACTGGAACATTTCTCTACAAAATAAACAAAGGCGAGATAAAAACAGCGTCCTTAGCAGAGCTTCCTATACCCCAAAGTATCAAAGAAAATTTTCCAATTAACCCCGAAAACCCTCAAAAAGCTGAAGAAAAACCTCAGCAAGACAGCAATACGCCAATACTCGTGCCAACTCCTGGACAAAGTTCTACTCCAACACCAACCCCCACACCCAACTCCACAGCAAAAACGACCCCTACCCCAACTCCTACCCAAGCAACAACCTCGGTAAAAGCGTCAACAATTACAAAAAAGGTATTAGCAGTAATCTACAATCCAGTCCTTAAAAGCGGAAAAAAGCTACATGAAGAAGCTGGATGGAACGATCCTATTGCCCAAACCAGTGCGGTAGTTAATTCGGTCGAAAAATCGTCAAGTGGTGTTGTTGATTTTGAGATTGAATTTGCAGAAAGAGACGAATGGCCACCAACAATCAACAAACCAAGACATACCGAAGACTCATATAAAAAGTGCCGGGGAATCTTTTCTGAATCAAATACTACCGATTGCGAATCAGGGGTGCATGCTGATTATGCCCAAATATGGAGCGAGCAAAACCTATGCTCAAGGATCTCAAGCGGCGCGATTGACGCGGTGTTTTTGTATGGTCCCGCCTACGCAGGATGGGACGAATTTGCCTATAAAATTCCTGGGAACAAATTTCCCTATAACGCCCCCAGCAACTATTGGTTGTATTACGGAAGAAATTACAACATTCCCGACTGCAACAACAAAACGATCTATGTTTTGGGATGGATCTACCAGCGGGGGACGGCAGAAGCACTTCACTCGTTTGGTCACTGGATTGAAACAGCTTTGGCTATGACCGTCGGACGAGGAGCTTGGGACGCAACCTGCAGTACCAGCGGCGATTTCAATAAATTCACCTGTATCAACAAGGACCTCAAATCAAGCTCTCCGGCAACGGTAGCCAACTGTGGCAACGTACATTATCCCCCAAACGGCACAAGCGACTATAACTACGCGAACACAAACGAAGTAAAACACACCTGTGATTCATATCTCAACTACCCAGCAACCGGTTCAACAAAAGAAGAAAACTGTAGTGCCTGGGGATGCAATCAACAGGGTTATCTTGAGTGGTGGATGTATCGGATTCCACGTCTGAGTGGAGCAACAGACGGTAACTTAAAAAACTGGTGGAAGTATGTGGTAGACTTTGACAACGCAGTTGTTGAAGCTAAGAAATAACACACCCCACATGAACATACTCTTCTTGTGAATATAATCTTCCCATGAACATGATTTTATTGCCAGGGAAAAGTAGCAAAAACAAAGTTTGGATTGAAAAGATAGAGACCAGCTTTAAAACTCATTACCCCTTAACTTTTACCCTTGATTATTCTCATTGGGAAACCGAAAACGGAGACCTGAATTTCGAGCTAGAACTAGAAAAGCTGAAAAACTTAGCCAAAGAAAAAGATGAAATAGTAATCTTTGCTAAGTCGGCAGGTGCAATACTCGCAATGAAAGCAATTTTTGATAAAGACATTAAGCCGACTGCTTGCATATTTGCAGGAACCGCAGTGGGATGGGCACAAGCAACACAAGAAAACTTTGATTCTTGGCTCCAAGATTATTCTGTTCCAACCCTTTTTATTCAAAAAACATCAGATCCTGCAATAGCTGCTGAGGATTTAAACGAGCTCTTAACAGATTCAAACGCTCAAAACTATAAACTTCTAGAGATCCCAGGTGACAACCATGACTATGAAGATATTAATTTGTTAGTTAACTCTTCGTTGGAGTTTATGAACAAACTGAACTTATAAGCATGGCCTTCTGGAACCACCTATTCCCACTCCGATTATTATTGAGACATAAAATCTTGCTTGTTTATAGGAAGATATGCTATACAAAATTGCAGTTTACCATTGCAAAGGCGCTGCTTAGCTAGTCCCCAAGCCCAGCGGCGTAAAGTAGGAAAGAGAGGTATAGACACATTTCTGGGGAATTAATCTAAGGAGTACGGTAAATTGGTTGCAGTTTTGAACTCAGGCCGCAGTAAAAGTTTCATAAAATGAACACCGAACGGACAACCGGCAAAACAACGGAAAGAGGAAGTAGAGTAGAAATCGGTGTTCTTATTATTGTCCGCAGTCCTGGTGGAAACGAAAATGAAGATCGGTGGATTGCATTTGTCTCAAACGGACAAGCTCAAATGCCTACCAAAGAAATGGTGGGCGACATTTTTAGACAACCAGAAGGACTAGAACCCAGAAAGATACTTCAAATAACGGACGGGTCGCGTTCAACCGAAATACAGGCAATGGAGATAACGCCCAAACAGGCGGCGCTAATAATTCAACAAACTCCTTCGACAAGATTGCAGCAAGGTGGCACATACAGACTGTTAAGTGTTTTAGAAACTGCCGGAACATCAGCACAAAATATTATGCCCGGAGTAAGAGAAGCATTAAATGTTTTTTATGCGGGCCAAAGGGTTTTCCAAGAGCTCTCCTTAACAACGTCTGATCTCATCAACATTTAACTTGACGACCCAACACCGTGTGATACAATGGCCACACTAATGGCTCTTGTAAAACCAGATACCTCAAGGCTTGCAAGAATAAAAGTAATCGCCGTTGGTGGCGGCGGGGGAAACTCGATTGCGCACATGATCGAGGACACTCAAATAGAAGGCGTCGAGTTTATCGCAATAAACACCGATGCCCAGGTTCTTCTCAATAACCCCTCAGAAACAAAGCTTCAAATTGGAGAAAAACTAACTCGAGGATTGGGTTCTGGCGGAAATCCTGAAATGGGCAAACAAGCAGCCGAAGAATCATACGAAAAACTAAAAGAACTGCTTCTTGACGCCGATATGATTTTTCTAACTGCCGGTATGGGAGGAGGAACCGGAACTGGCGCAACTTCGGTAATTGCCCAAGCTGCAAAAGAATCAGGAGCCCTAACTGTTGCAATTGTTACAAAACCATTTTCTTTTGAGGGGACAAGAAGAATGGTAGTTGCAGAAGAAGGAATCGAGGCATTACGACCCAATGTCGACGCCCTAATCGTTATTCCCAATCAAAGATTGATGGATGTTATAGACAGAAAGACAACCCTCGCCGATGCGTTCAAAGTTGTGGATTCAGTTCTTGCACACGGCGTTCAAGGAATCTCGGAAATTATAACAACCCCCGGTTTAATAAACGTAGATTTCGCAGACGTTCGAGCAATTATGAAAGACGCCGGATCGGCTCTCTTAGGTATAGGAACCGGAGTTGGGGAAAACAGAGCCCAAATGGCAGCCCGCGCAGCAATATCTTCCCCACTCCTTGAAGTCTCAATAGAAGGCGCCAAGGGAATCCTATTCAACATAGCCGGTGGTACAGATATTACGATGGCCGAAGTAGATGAAGCAGCACGGATTATTTCCGAAAGTGCAGACGCCGATGCAAACATTATTTTCGGCGCAACAATTAACGAGAAACTATCAGACCAGCTAAGAATTACAGTTGTGGCAACCGGCTTTGACGAAATGAAATCTCGACTTGGAAAGATGGTTCAAACCAGTAATCGCCCCGCCACTCCCCAACAACCCCAGGGTATTGTAAGTGCCGCGCCTCATGAACCACCAACAGTTTCTCCAACTTTTTCAGGATCGATTTTCAAAAGACCTCAAACCTCCTCAACCCCAACTTCTCAAAGTACTGCGAGTGACGACACAGACGACACATCAGGCGAAAAAGACGAATGGGGCGAAAAATTCGAGGTTCCGGCTTTCTTGAGACAGAACCGCTCTTAACTAAAAAAAGAGCGATAAATCGCACCCTCCAAGGCGACCCCTTAAAAGCGCCTATATATCGCACCGATTAGCTATCCTCTAGTAGTAGATTACTCAAGTCAAGCTCGTCTTTTTGACTCATGAAAGTTTCATAACCAACCGGGTACTTTCCTGAGAAAAAAGCAAGTATATCCTCTGGATGGATCCAATCCGATGTTTTTGATCGGACAAAATACTCATACGATGACGGCTGGGGTGATACAGGATTATATTCAAGTGCTTGTTTGTGAATATATCTAGATAGATGTAAAAGATATTCATCCTGCTCAACTTCCACAGCCTTATAAACGTCTTGATATAAGCGACCAACTCTCGCATTTTTCTTGTTAAAATACATAGTATATCGTGTACCCAGGGAGTTCATTAACTGATCAATAGCGTTGCGACTTCTCTGCTTAATAAGAAAATGAAAGTGATTAGGCATAAGGCAATATGCAATCATCTGCACCTCATCTGAAAAGTTATTTAAACGGAGAAGTTTTGCCGCTCGATCTCTTTCTGTAGGAGTGGAGTCGAGATCGGAGATAACTTTCATTAAAGTGTCTGCATCTTTTGGGAGAAGGTAATCTCTTAAGTAAGAAGTAAAGACATTATAGTCCTGCCGATCCTCAAAGATGTTTCTTTTCTCTACACCACGGTTGTAAACATGATAATAACCATTTTCAATGTAATACTTTACCACGTTCTTTGAGGGCATATATCAGATTAGCACGACAAATCGATAATTTTCAAGGCGACCCCTTGTAGAGACCGATAAATCGAGCCTTTTATAATATGTCGGTATGTTTGACACATTCCGTGGGCAGCGGTACAATAAAGCACATGTTCAAGAGGATTTCCATCCAACCAGCAGCCATTATTATAATTAATGGTTAGGTGATGCTGGTTTCTTGGTGGAAACTAAAAAGGAACCAGCCAAAAGGGCTGGTTTTTCATTTAATGGACACTGAACGCAAGGCAAACCATGAAAAAGCAGACGCAATGGCTATGGCACATGATGCAAGGTTGTGGCGACAAAGTGACGAGCTTCTTGCTAAATACTTTCCCAACTTCAGGGAACATCTTTTTGTGGATCGACCGGATTTTCCGCATGATAACCCGGATTCAAAAGGTAATGTGCCAGGAAACAAAACACAGGTCGATGCCACAAACCCAGGAAGTGACGGTTTAGTGGTTGACCAAGGAACAGTCAAACGCCTCCTTAGCTTCTTAGGTTAAATCGAAAATGAAAAAGACCCAAAAGAGATTTCAACCCGTTAACACACAGGTAAATTTTGTAGAGCTCGAAAAGGAGCTTCTAAAGTCATGGTATGAAGGGGGAATAGTGGATAAGTACCTCCATAAAAATGACAAGTCCGATAAAACATTTTCTTTTCTCGACGGACCAATAACGGCAAACAACCCCATGGGTGTCCATCACGCCTGGGGGAGAACGTATAAAGATATTTGGCAACGATTCTATAACATGCAAGGGTACAAACAGCGCTTCCAAAACGGGTTTGATTGCCAGGGCTTATGGGTCGAAGTTCAAGTGGAGAAAGATCTGGGTTTAAAAAGTAAGAAAGATATAGAAAATTTAGTTCCCGGAGACGTCAAAGCAAGCATCGCTAAATTTGTACAACTTTGCAAAGATCGGGTCTACAAGTTCGCAGAAATTCAGACCGAGCAGTCAAAACGCTTAGGCTATTTTATGGATTGGGATAACTCATATTTCACTCTATCCGATGAAAACAATTTCGCAATTTGGAATTTTTTAAAAAAATGTCACGAAAAAGGACTAGTCTACAAAGGTCACGACTCAGTTCCCTGGTGTCCCCGTTGCGGAACTGCAATTTCCCAGCACGAAATGCTAACCGAGGACTACATAGAAGCAACTCACGAATCAGTTTTCGTTGAATACCCTGTCAAAGGGAAAGAGGATACGTATCTTTTAGTTT
Source organism: Candidatus Blackburnbacteria bacterium RIFCSPHIGHO2_12_FULL_44_25 (assembly GCA_001816455.1). Taxonomy (GTDB): domain Bacteria; phylum Patescibacteriota; class Microgenomatia; order UBA8517; family UBA10165; genus 2-12-FULL-44-25. The sequence continues at coordinate 7,966 of MHCB01000006.1, read as the reverse complement.
GGACCACGACTCCCTGGACTCTGCCGGCAAATGTCGCAGTTGCCGTTGATCCGGAAAAAGAATATGCGTTAGCCGAAGGGGAAGTAGAGGGAAATAAATACTACCTACTTGCCAGTAAGGTCGAAAGCCTCGAACTCAAAGTTTTAAAAACAGTTAAAGGCTCCGAATTAATTGGGCTTACATATACCTCACCTTTTGACGATTTACCCCGCGTCAAAAACGCAATGAGTGACAAACCCCACAAAATAGTAGCAGCCGACCCTTTAATTCTACCAATCTCCGAAGAAGAAGGAACAGGGTTGGTCCACATAGCCCCTGGAGCAGGAACAGAAGATTTTCAACTTGGCAAGAAATTGGAGCTTCCGGTAATAGATGTGATCGACGAAGGGGCAAATTATCTTGAAGACCTTGGTGAATTTTCAGGCAAGAACGCCAAAGACCACCCAGAAGTAATCTTAAATTATGTCAAAGAAAAAGATGACGGAGAATTCTTCTTTAATACACTAAAGTACACCCACCGCTACCCGGGTTGTTGGCGTTGCCACACAGAGCTTGTTTGGCGGGTAGTTGATGAATGGTATATCACAATGGACCCCCTGCGAGAACCAATGAAGGCGGTTGCAAAAAAAATAAACTGGATCCCCGAGTTTGGTTTAAAAAGAGAACTTGACTGGCTTAACAATATGCACGACTGGTTAATTTCCAAAAAACGATACTGGGGACTTGCGCTCCCAATCTGGGAATGTAAAAGTTGCGGTGAGTTTCAAGTAATCGGCAGCAAAGAAGAATTAAAAGAAAAAGCCGTTGAGGGTTGGGAAAAATTAGAAGGCAACTCTCCCCACAGGCCCTTTATTGACGAAGTAAAAATGAAATGTACAAAGTGCGGAGGACTAACAGAAAGAATTCCAGACGTTGGAAATCCTTGGCTTGATGCGGGCATAGTTCCATTTTCAACAATGCCAAAAGATCGGTTCCCGGCTGATTTTATAACAGAATCTTTTCCGGGCCAATTTAAAAACTGGTTTTATTCTTTGATAGCAATGAGTACAGTTTTGGAAAATAAAGAACCTTTCAAAACTGTTTTAGGATTCGCAACACTTTTTGCAGAAGATGGGCGTCCAATGCACAAGAGCTGGGGGAACATGATTGAGTTCAACGAAGGCGCCGATAAAATTGGTGTTGACGTTATGCGTTGGCTGTATGCTCGCCAAGACCCCAAAGAGAATCTCCTGTTTGGTTACAAAACCGCAGACCAAGTCCGAAGAAGTTTCCACTTAATGCTTTGGAACATCTACAACTTTTTTGTAAACTACACCATTTCAGCTAGCTGGTCCCCAACAGAAGATAATGTTTCTGAAAATGTTTTAGACAGATGGATACTTGCGCGATTAAATGAAAGCATTTCTATAGTTACTATGTCGCTAGAAAAATACGACGCAAAAAGTTCGGCTCTCGCGCTTGAGGAATTTGTTTCTGATTTTTCTCTTTGGTATGTTAGACGCTCTCGGGACAGAATAAGCCAAGCAGCCGAGGATGAAAAAGATAAAAGCGCCTGCTTTAATACTTTATACTTCACACTCATATCGCTAAGCAAAGTTCTCGCGCCATTTGTGCCATTTTTGTCAGACGAAATATACAAGAACTTAACCGGGGAAGAATCCGTGCACCTTACCCAGTGGCCGAAATATAGAGAGCTAGGAGAAAGTGACCTGCAGCTAATCGAAAATATGGGGGTTATAAGAAGAGTTGTGGAAAAGGGCCATGCCGCAAGAAAGTTTGCCAGTATTCCAGTCCGCCAACCCTTAAGCGAAATTCGTATTACTTATATGCAAGTTAAACCCTCCGAAGAACTTCTTCAACTGATTAAAGACGAATTAAATGTTAAAAAGGTCATGTGGAAAGTGTCGAAAAGTGACAATGAGCCACAAATAGAACTAGATACTGTTATAACCCCAGAATTGGAGGAAGAAGGAAAAACCCGAGAACTCGCACGCAGTATTCAAGAAGAAAGAAAGAACTTGAAAGTCGCCTTGACCGATAAAATCAATATCGTTGCACCCTGGCTTCCTACTAATCCAGACTTATTAAACTGGCTTAAGAAAAAAACACTTGCAGGCAACCTATCCACCGGTGACACATTTTCTGTGACACGATCGTAAAGAGGTATAATAACTCGTGTTTTTGCTTCGATCCATTGATTGGATTATTTTTATCCCAACTATCTTTTTAACTGCCCTGGGGAGTATTGTCCTCTCGAGTGTCTCTCCGGGAAGCTTTCCTCAGCAATTTATATATCTTGCTATTGCGCTTTTGACTTTCGTCCTTTTTTCCGCAGTAGACATTAAGATAATTAAAAACACATCACCTTTCATATATGTTCTCTGTTGTATCCTACTATTGCTAACTCTTTTTACCGGAGCGTTCATCCGCGGCGCCAGCCGTTGGCTTGTAATAGGATCTTTAAGTATCCAACCCTCAGAAATCATTAAACCGTTCCTTATTGTTTTTCTTGCCCATCTTGTTTCGCGAGGGAAGGACCCAAAAAGATTCTTGTGGAGCTTTCTTGTCTTTCTACCAGCCTTCTTTTTGATTTTCAAACAGCCAGATCTTGGTTCTAGTATTGTTGCGGGAGCAGGTTTTCTTGGAGTCGTTTTTGTTGGCGGGGCTCCTATCTGGTGGTTTGTAACAAGTATCCTGCTTTTTGTTATTTCAACACCAATTCTGTGGAAAAGCCTTGCCGGTTACCAAAAAAGCCGTATTTTATCATTTATCTATCCTGCCGCAGACCCACTAAGAACCGGCTACAACTCTCTTCAGGCCGTTATTGCAATTGGAAGTGGACAACTTTTAGGTCGGGGATTGGGCCAAGGGCCTCAAAGCCAGCTTGCGTTTTTGCCTGAACGTCACACCGATTTTATCTTTTCAAGTCTTTCTGAGGAGCTAGGTTTTTTGGGGGCACTTGCCGCAATCATGGCCTTTGGGCTGATTCTCTATAGAATAATTGTTGTTTTAAAAAGAGTTGAAGACCCATTCTCCCAAAGCCTCCTAGGGGGTATATTTTTCGTATTTTTTACTCATGTGGTGATAAACATTGGAATGAACTTAGGAATACTCCCCATAACCGGAATTCCCCTTCCTTTTGTTTCTTCCGGAGGCTCGGCCCTAATCTCAATGTCTGCCCTTCTTGGCATGGTATCTGGTATATCCACAAAATTGAAAACGTATTCAAAACAAAGTATACTTATCTCCTAAAGTATCCTCCCCGAGATTTTTATATGAAATACGCAGTAGTAAAATCCAATGGCAAACAATACAAGGCAGAAGAGGGGAAAGAACTCCTTTTAGAAGCCAAGTATCCAACAGAGACTAAAAACGTTGATTTAGACGAAGTTTTACTGGTGACCAACGAAGACAAAGTTTCTATTGGTGAGCCATTGGTCAAAGGGGCAAAGGTCCTAGTGAGCGTTATGGGAGAAGAAAAAGGTGAGAAGATTCGTGTTAGTAAATATAAAGCCAAATCCCGATACCGTCGCACAATCGGACACAGAAGCCAATATACCCGCGTGAAAGTCGAAAAGATCGTCTCCTAGACCTCCATTCTACTCGTAAGTGTGCTTAAACATATAAAAGTATACAACTTGACTTGCGTGAAAAAACTATTGTATAGTTACATATCGCTTAAGGAAAGATAAACCATGGCAAAGAAAAAAGCAGGCGGAAAAGTAAGGCAAAAAGGCAACAGGCGCGGCAAGAGTTTGGGTCTTAAAATTTCTGGCGGTGAAAAAGTCTCTGCAGGAAGTGTTTTAATAAGGCAGAGGGGAACGAAGTTCCATGCTGGCGACGGAGTAAAAGTCGGCCGCGACCACACCCTCTACGCGACAGTTTCTGGAAGCGTTAAATTCAAGACACAAAGAGGCTCTTCTGTTGTCGCAGTTGGGTAGCTCTAACTTTTAAACAATGTCCGTTACTATAGCCCAAGTAGAAATGATCTCGGTTGAAGAACTTCAACCAAACCCGCTTCAACCACGCGGTGTTATTACGCCCGAAAGTTTAGTTGATCTCATCGATTCAATAAAAGAACACGGTATTCTTGAGCCTCTTGTTATTGCTAAAACCCCAGCAGGATTCCAAATAATCGCAGGCGAAAGGCGCTGGAGAGCTTCAAAATATGCCGGTCTTACACATGTTCCGGCAATTATAAAAGAAACCTCTCCCCGCGGAATGCTCGAGTTAGCAATCATCGAAAACGTTCAACGTGTGGATCTTAACGCGTTGGACCGCGCCCGAGGGTTTCAACGCTTGATGGATGAATTTGGTCTGACTAACGCCGATGTTGCACAAAGAATCGGTAAAAGTCCGGCATACATCGCCAACAGTCTTCGCCTCCTTCGCCTTCCGGATGCATTAAAAGACGGGCTTCTCTCAGGACTTATAACTGAAGGCCACGCTCGAGCTCTGGCCGCGATTGAAGACTCGAGCTTAATGGTAGAAGCCTACAAAATAATTTTGCGAGAATCAGGCTCCGTAAGACGTGCGGAAGACCTAGCCCGCAGGATGAAGGCAAAAGTTGGTCAGAAACCCTCCCCTCAAACCCCTCCAAAAAATCCAATAATAGTTTCAGAAGAGGTTGACAGAATGACCGAAGTCTTAAAAGATGCCCTAACCGACAAGGAAATAAACAAACCTACCTCCGTCAAGATATTAAGGTCTCAAAGAGAAACCAGAATAGTCCTGGTTTTCAAAGGCGGAATTACCGAAACAGAAGACAGACTCCAAAAACTCTTCGGCGGAGTAGCGGCCTAGTATTCTAGTACTCTGCGTGGTCGATTGCCCCCGCCTCTTTTGGCGGCCAATAAACAACCCAAGCTCGTCCAACTAACTTTTTTCTCTTAACCGGCCCCCACCGCCTCGAATCAGAAGAATTGGGTCTATTGTCTCCAAGTACAAAATACTCATCATCCGCCAATACCATCTCGGACCCTTCTGATAAACTCTGCCCGGCGGAAGTTATTAAGGAATCGGGCAAATAGCTCTCTCTGAGTTCGCTCCCGTTTATATAAACCTTTCCGTCCCGTATCAAAACACTCTCCCCAGGCAAACCAATTATCCGCTTAATATAATCCTCACTCGGGTTTGGAGGTGCTGCAAATACAACAATATCTCCCCGATCTGGTTTCCCAAGCCGGTAAGACAGCTTGTCTGTCAACAGATATTCCCCATCCAGCATGTTAGGAAACATGGAATCTCCCTTCACCTGATGTGGTTGAAAAAGAAAGAGGTAAACAACCAAAAATATCGCAACAGCCAAAACTACCGTCTGAAGAATATCAACAATCGCTGCCCCAAGCCGCCTAGTAATCATATAAAAACCATTTTGGAGTAAAGAGAAGAATGTGTCAAACACCCTTATTGATAATTGTATGTCAACTTGACATAAACAGTTGGCCTGTGATAATATGCAAACATATGCTTAACACAATATCCGCACGACAAATTCAAAGGGAATATAAAAGGGTTCTTCAGGATGCAAATAAATCCAAAGAACCCATCATTGTTGTATCTAACAACAAACCCCTTGGCGCAATAATAGGCCTAGATCTGTTAGAAAAACTTCAGTTAGAGGCTGCATTAAACGAAGCATTGAAAGAATATAAAGCCGGAAAGACAAAAAAAATCTCTACACTAGCAGAACTCGAAGCAGATTTCGAAGAGATGGAAAGAGAAAGCAAGCCCTAGAAGACTAGAAGAATGGTGTAACTCCAATATTCTTCACGATACTTGTCATATCGACGAAAGTTTTTAAAAAACGATCCAGGTCTGCTCAGTAAAACTACTAAAGCTATTTCTATGTTTATTTCCAATCCAGCACATCCAGGATTAAAGTTGGAAAAACTACGAGGAACCAAAATTTGGACTATCAGAATCGACAAGGGTAATCGGATATTCCTCACCTGGATTGATAAATCTACAGCACTTTTTATAGATATCGGGCAACACGATAAATATAGAAAGTATTAAACACCAACTGCTTTTGGGTGACCCCTGTAAGGTCTCGCCTTGCGGAAAACACCTCTCACTTTCACACACCATTCCCAACGTTTCTGATACTATCGAAGATATGAACGCAACAAAAATTGCTAAGTTGCTATCTGTACTGCTTGGACCACAAATGTGGTTACCAGTATTATTTTTGGCAACAATACTTCGTTCTGGTCTGACTAGTCAACAATTAGTCATATTGTTTCCAAGCATTTTATTTCTAGAAGTTGTTATCCCACTATCATATTTATATCTTGCTCCAAAGATGGGTCTAGCCACAGCCTGGGATCTGCCAAAAAGAAAAGAACGCTACCCATTTTTGGCCTTGGTTTTTATCAACAATTTAGTTTCATTGTTTCTAGCCCATCAGTTTGGCACTAGGTTGTTATTTGATTTAAATATCCTTTTGATTACTTGTTTAATTGTTCTTTTTACAATCACAACCCATTGGCAGATAAGCCTCCACACTGCTTTGAATACATTTGGGGGAATTTTAATAAATTTCCTGTTTGGGTGGAATTTACTCCTACTCTACATAACAATCCCAATTATTTTTTGGGCGAGATTGACACTAAACAAACACTCCACAATCCAACTTTTAACAGGAATCGTCGTTTCTGGGCTAATAGCTCTAGGTGGTCTACGTTATCTTGGATACTTATAGCAATGTGGACCCGACAGGGCTCGAACCTGTGACCTTTCGAATGTGAATCGAACGCTCTACCAACTGAGCTACGGATCCTCAAAAACTAAGGTATTCTACCACGGAATTGGTATACTAAAGATGTGGATCAAACTTACGGACAGAAAAACAAACTTAGGCTTTTTGTAAAAATTCTCTACATCCTCTTCCTTCTGATCCCGCTCTATGTGGTCCTCAAAAACTCGGGAGGACCAGCTGGCTTGATCAAAATGTTCTCAAATCCCTCTCTTGTGGCTTATCTTTTCCTACGGTTAACCGGCCTATACGCCTTCTTCTTAATTTTTTTACAAATTGTCCACGGCGCCTTTATGCCATTATGGTTTAAGATTTTCGACAGTAGATCCACGGTTGACCATGAAAGAAATGGCATCTATGCTTATCTTTTAATTCTTGCCCACCCTACCTTCTTTACTCTCAGTGCTTTTCTTGCAGAAGGAACCCAGGGTGTAATCGATGCTTTTATCCCAGGCTTTTTCACCCAAACAGATCTTCTCCTAAACTATGGCCGAATTGGTTTTACTTTAATTACCCTAGGGGTTTTGGCAGCCTACTTTCGCCATAAGCCATTTTTGAATCGGCATTGGCTGAAATCTCATGTCCTAAACTACGTCGGCTTTTGGTTTTTATTCTTGCACAGTTGGAATATCGGCTCCGACACCCAAACTTTCCCCCTAAACATTATTTATCCAACAATGGCTTTAATTGTCGGTTCGTCAATAGTGTATCGTTTTATTCCGCGTCTCTACAAAGTAATCAGAGCTGCGCGTTTCAAGGAAGGAGAGCAGCGAGTTTAGCCGTTAGGCCAAGCTTTGCTTGCGAGCGCAGAGAGGAAACCTGGGTGTCCTCTCTGAAATTAAAAAAATGCTTAGCTGTGTGATCCTTACCAAGAACGAAGAGCAAAACATAGAAGATTGTATAAAAAGTGCTTCCTGGTGCGACGAGCTAATTGTAATTGATGATTACTCCAAAGATAAGACTGTAGAAATCGCAAAACGCTTAGGCGCAAAGGTCTTCAGACGAGAATTAAATTCCGATTTTGCAGGCCAACACAACTACGGCCTAGACAGGGTAAAAGGAGACTGGGCCCTCTTCATCCACGCCGACGAAAGAGTGCCAGCAGAGCTTGCCACAGAAATTAAAAGCGAGGTGCAAGCACTGTTCCACCCCGGAGGTGGAACAGATACGACACCTTCGGGTTTTTTCCTAAAACGTGTAGATTCCCTA
>MHCB01000005.1:6734-16437 GCA_001816455.1 Candidatus Blackburnbacteria bacterium RIFCSPHIGHO2_12_FULL_44_25 | reverse complement strand
TGGACAATAGAACAAGAATTGGCCGCTTCGCAGCCGAAGCCCTAAATTCGAATTTCGTGCCTTCGTGCTTCGAGTTTCTAAACATGAACATTCCTCTTGTGGTCTTAATCGTTATGGATGGTTGGGGAATTGCTCCTCCAGGCCCGGGTAACCCAATCTTGATGGCAAACCTCCCCAACCTTCGCTCACTCTGGGCCTCCTATCCCCACACAAGCCTGGCAGCCTCTGGTGAAGCCGTGGGGCTACCACGCGGAGAAGTAGGAAACACCGAAACCGGCCACCTCAACTTAGGAGCAGGCAGAATTGTTTATCAAGATTTGCTACGCATTAATATGTCTATAGCCAACGGAACTTTTTTTCAAAATAAAGCATTCTTGGGTGCAATTGAACATGCCCAAAAAAACAAATCAAGTCTACACCTCATGGGACTAATAGGCGGCGGCGGAGTACACGCTAGTACAAACCACCTCTTGGGTTTACTTAGACTTTGTAAAGAAAAAGGGCTAGTGGATAATGTGTTTATTCACGCCTTCACAGACGGTCGAGATTCTCCACCCAATGCCGGTATCTCCTATATCGCAAACTTGGAAAGTGCCGCAAATTCCTTAGGCGTCGGAAAGATAGTTTCCGCAATGGGAAGATATTGGGCAATGGACAGAGACAAGAGATGGGAAAGAACAAAAACTGCATACTTTGCCCTGACCGAAGGACAAGCAAAACACACACCATCAATTAAGCAAGCAATTCAAGAGTCGTATGACTCGGGTGTTACGGACGAGTTTGTAAATCCGGTAATGCTCATAGGCAAAAACCCTTCGGATTATCTCGTCAAGGAAGGTGACGCAGCGATATTCTTTAACTTCCGGATAGACAGACCAAGACAACTTGCACGCGCGTTTGTTTTAGAGGACTTTGCCAAAGAAAGTGCCGCCGGCGAAGCAGATTTTGACCCGTATGCCGAAAAATACTACAAAAAAAGCAACGTAAAAGTCGCCGGAACTCCAATTTTTGAACGTGGACCAAAAGTAAAAAACCTCTTTTTTGTAACAATAACCGAGTACGACAAGCCGACATCAAAACACGCCCAGGTCGCCTATCCTCCGGGGATCATAACCTCCCCCCTAGGAGAAGTCTTATCGGCAAGAGACATTAAACAGTTGAGACTTGCCGAATCCGAAAAAGAAAGGTTTGTAACCTTCTATTTTAACGGCCAACGTGAATTAGCTTTCCCAGGTGAGATAAGAAACATTTCTCCTTCCCCAAACGTCTCAACTTACGACAAAGCTCCGGAAATGGCAGCACACGCAATTGTTGAAAATTTTGAAAGGGCAGTAGGATCAGACAATAGTTTCAAATTTGTTCTAATAAATTTTGCAAACCCCGACATGGTTGGACACACAGGAAATATCGATGCAACAAAAATTGCTGTCGAAACAGTAGATGAATGCGTTGGGAAAATAGTCAAAAGGGTTAAAAACCTTGGCGGAATTACAATTATTACAGCAGACCACGGCAACGCGGAAGAACTTCTAAAAAGCGATGGCTCAATAGACACTGAGCATTCCACGAATCCCGTACCAATACTCTTTTGCGGGAACGAATTTTTAGATAAAGGTTATCAACTCCAAACCGGAATCTTAGGAGACGTTGCCCCAACAATACTTAAACTAATGGGCATAACTCAACCGCAGGAAATGACAGGCCATTCACTTATCTAGAAAACACCACCGTGAACTCTCCCCGTGGACTAATCTTTTCAAAATGCAAAATAACCTCCACCACGCTTCCCCGTAAAGTCTCTTCGTGCAACTTCGTCAACTCCCGCGAAACAGCAACTTCTACATCCCCAAATATCTCTTTAATCAAATGAAGAGACTTAACAATCCTATGTGGCGATTCATAAAAAATAACAGTTCGTATATGCTTTGACATACCATCTTTTGTTTCTCTCAAAAGCCTCTCTGTGTTCGAAGATTTCCTTGGCAAAAATCCCAAAAAAACAAAAGTGTTGGTGGGTATACCCGATACTGTTAGTGCAGCAACCAAAGCACTAGGACCAGGTATTGTTTCAACATTAATACCCATGGCAATTGAGGAACGAACCAACTTAAAACCCGGATCAGAAAGCAAAGGAGTACCAGATTCGGAAACTAAAACAACATGCTTTCCCATCCCGAGAAGCGTAATAGCAAAATTTATTTTGCGCTCCTCATTCCCCTCAAAAAACGAAATTGTTTCTTTTTGAGGAATCTGATAATGCTTAAGTAGTCCTATCGTTGTTCGTGTATCTTCCGCCAAGATAACATCGCACTCGGAAAGTGTGCGTATTGCCCGAAAAGTAATATCTTCCAAATTCCCAATAGGTGTCGCAACAATTGACAACTTGCCTGCCATATTGGTGTATATTATATACGTACCCAGATGAAATCGCTTAACAATAAATTTGTAAAGATAGCAGACGCAGTGAGCTTTGGGATGGGAACTCCCACAAACATTGCTTTTTGGGTCCTTGCCGTTGCTGTCTGGTTCTTCTTAGGTTTCACAAGACGTGAACTCTTTGTTGATGGCTCAATTCTCCCTGATTGGTTTACCTCAGATGCGTGGAATTTCCCACTAAACACAATTACCACTCTCGCAGAACTCTATATTGGCTTTCTAGTCGCAGCAGCAGCCAACCGTTCCGAAAGAACCCTAAGAAAAATGATTGAACACACAAAGCAAACAGTTGACAAAGTCGAAGAAATCAACGCCAAACAGAATAAACTCCTAGAAACCTTACTTAAATACCAAGAAAAAGAACTCAAAAAAGAAGACGAAGTCCTACAAGCAGTCAAAAGAAGAAGGTAGTGGATATACCCTATAACTTGATTATACCACCCACTTCTGCTAAAATCCCCAGGTAAGCCCGTAGCTTACGGCACCGTCACAAAAAGAGAGGAAATAGAAGTGGCAGAAGGCACTGTCGAGCCAACCAAACCCATCATCATCCTGTCTAGCCTCCAACCCGGTCTTGAAGCGCGAGCATGGCTCGCCGCGGTCCACGGCGCAAACGTCGAGATCGTCTGCGAACCCATGATGTTCCAAAGAGCAATTCGCTCCGCTGGCGGACTAGTACGCGCAGTCGAAGACCAAAGCAAGATCGGGCCCGTCTACCTCATGGCCGACGCACCACCCCTACAGATGGGTGAACTCGGCGGCTACATCTCCCGCGCGGAAAGAGCAGGAACAAGCGTTCACTACGGAGTCATTTGGCGTCGAGAAGACACACCCGACGAGAACACTCACCTTCCAGGACTCTGGCATATAAAGGGAAGCTGGACTCTACGGGTCTGGGCTGCAGGAACCGCTGGCTCACCCGGCACACCGTTCAACGACCCACTCTTCTGACCCAACAGGTGCTCCCTCCAAGCCCCCAACAGACCTACAGTCTCGCGGGGGCTCCACACACTAGCAAAAATTGTGATCAACGCGCCCACCAAATATTCGGTGAGAAAAGACCAATTGACCTCTAAAAGTTATCTCCTCATACCCTGAAAACTCATTAACGTCACCTTCTTGTTCATATGTATAACTCCAATCGCCGTCTGTAAATTCATGTGGACCTCTAAAAGATTTAAAAGCCGCGTCCGATGCAGACATTGCGCGCTTTAAGAGTCCAAAAGTATCACGGGCCAAAGATTCATTCCCAGGAGTCATACCTCCACCATAGGACGCAACCCACAAAGGTTCTTCTCTAAGGCGCACAACCTCCGTTCCTTGAGATCTGTTCTGTCCGGTAAAACTATCTCGAAAAGATAAATCACCTTTAACATATTTTAATTCCTTGAAGCCGGGCCGTTCTGGAGTTTTAACCCAACCCTTATTTGCGGGGTAAGTATTCAAACAAGCCTCAATAATGAAGTCATAAAGCTCGCTATCAGAAACATGTTGGTTAGTTTGCATACTTTCTAATCAACCCCACAACCCGTCCTTGAACCGTAACATTCCTTGCATATATCGGGCTCATTGTACGATTCGCCGGCTCAAGTCGAATTCTCGTTGCCTCCTTAAAATATCTCTTTAAGGTCGCCATTCCATTCTCAAGCAAAGCAACAACAATCTCGCCATTCATGGCATTTTCTTGCTGTTCTATAACAACATAATCGCCATCATTTATACCAACCTCAATCATTGACTCCCCCCGAACCTGAAGTACAAAAATTCTTTTTGTAGAAGAAAACATTGCAGGAGGAATAGCCAAAGTTGCATTAGGATCAGTATAAGGCTCAATCGGGGCTCCAGCGGCAATAAAACCCATTATTGGTACATCGATACCAACCGCTGTTTTTGGAGTAATACTAGTCAATTCAATCCCTCTGGTATCGCCAACTTTCTTCTTGATTAACCCTTTTCGTTCTAGTGCTTGAAGATGTTCATGAACCGTAGCAAGGGAAGAAACCCCGATTGCCTGCGCAATTTGTTTTAATGTAGGAGCACACCCATTTGCATCAATAAATTGGCTTATGAAGTCTAAAATTTGTCGTTGTCTTGTGTAAATTACTGGCGGCATAGTGTACGTAAAACGCAATACGTCAAACGTTTAACTTTTTTCGTTTTACATTTTCAATCTACCCCAACAAAACCCGTATGTCAAGCCCCAAATTTCGGGTAAAATGTGGTACACTAATCGGATGAGATTCAAACTTGAATCCCCATATAAACCCACAGGAGACCAACCCAAAGCCATCGAACAGTTGGTAGAAGGTTTAAGATCCGGTATCAACGAACAGGTACTTTTGGGAGTAACAGGATCCGGAAAGACCTTCTCAATTGCCTGTGTTATTGAAAAACTGCAAATCCCAACCTTGGTTATTTCGCACAACAAAACCCTTGCCGGCCAACTCTACCAAGAATTGCGCGATTTTTTCCCGGAAAACGGCGTTTCTTACTTCGTTTCTTATTACGACTACTACCAACCCGAAGCATACATTCCTCGAACAGACACATATATCGAAAAAGAAACCGATATTAATAAAGAGATAGACAAGCTCAGGCTTCGCGCAACCACAAATCTTATGACCAGAAACGATGTTATAACAGTCGCCTCAGTTTCTTGTATCTACAACATCGGTTCTCCCCTAGAATACGGCAACTTCATACTTGGCCTCGAAGCCGGAAAAACGTACGAAAGACAAGCAATAGCCAGACGACTGATCGAACTCCAGTACGAGAGGGGCGACTACGGCTTCCACAGGGGCACATGGCGCGTAAGAGGAGATACACTGGACATCTTCCCAGCATACGAAGATGTGGCCGTAAGATTGGAATTTGACGGAATTATTCTTAAAAAAATTTCAACACTAGATCCTGTAAGCGGAAAAGTTATAGAAGTTTTACCGGGAATCGTTATCTACCCGGCAAAACATTATATGATGGATCCCCTAAAGCAAAAAGGTGTGTTTGGCCAAATCCGTGAGGATCTAAGAAAGCAAGTTCAGGCTTTTAAAGACCAAGGAAAACTTCTGGAAGCAAACCGAATAGAAAAAAGGGTCACCTACGACCTGGAAATGATCGAAGAGGTTGGGTACGTAAACGGTATAGAAAACTACTCCCGCTACTTTGACGGCAGAAACCCAGGCGACGCTCCTTATACTCTTATCGACTACTACAAACATTCCTACGGAGATAACTTTTTAATAGTAGTGGACGAATCCCATATAACAATCCCTCAAATTGGCGGAATGTACAACGGCGATCGGGCCAGAAAACAAACCCTAATAGACTTCGGCTTCAGGTTAGAATCAGCCTATGACAACCGCCCTCTGAGATTCGAGGAATTTCTACGACGTATGCCAAAAGCTCTCTACACAAGCGCCACTCCCGCCCCCTGGGAGCTGACTCGAACCAACAAACACATCGCCCAACAGTTGATCCGCCCAACAGGAATTCCTGACCCAGAAATTGAAATCAAACCAACAGAAGGCCAAATCCAAGATCTAATCACCGAAATCGGAAAAAGAGTAGAGAAGAACCAAAGAACTCTGGTAACTACCCTTACAAAACGCATGGCCGAAGATTTAAGCGCCTACCTTAAGGAAAAGGGGATAAAAGTCCATTACCTACATTCGGAGGTAAATACCCTCGACCGAACCGATATTTTAGACGAGCTAAGACGCGGAGAATACGATGTATTGGTAGGAATAAACCTCCTGCGAGAAGGACTAGATCTGCCCGAAGTCTCCCTTGTTGCAATTCTAGACGCAGACAAAGAAGGATTCCTACGTTCTGAAACTTCCCTTATTCAAACAATGGGGCGGGCAGCCAGGCACCTGGAAGGAAAAGTAATAATGTACGCAGACCATACAACAGGATCAATGCAAAGGGCTATTTCCGAAGTCGAAAGACGCCGAACCTATCAACGCGAGTACAACAAAAAACACAATATAATTCCGAAAAGTATACAAAAACCAATACGCGAAAAGCTCGTTGAAAGAGACGAAAAAGACCCCGAACCCATGCTCTACGGAATCGAACGCGAAGTAATTCAAAACCTGGAAGATCTAAGCCCAGATGAACTTACTCCAAGAGATCGAAAAAACCTAATCTTGAAACTTCGCCGAGCTATGAACGCCGCCGCCCGAGATCTAAACTTCGAGTTAGCAACCAAATTTAGAGACCGCATCCGTCAACTTGAATTAACTTAGGGCCCCAACAACACCCGAAACGTTATGGTATACTAATTTTGCCACGTCTACCGCGGGCATTTTCTCGTGTCATGTCAACCGATAAACTCATAGTCAAAGGCGCAAGAGAGCACAATCTAAAGAACATCGATGTTGAAATACCTAAAAACAAACTTGTAGTCTTTACTGGCATCTCAGGCTCCGGAAAATCCTCATTAGCGTTCGACACAATCTACGCCGAAGGCCAACGCCGCTACGTTGAAAGCCTTTCTTCTTATGCTCGACAATTTTTAGGAATTATGAACAAGCCGGATATAGATTCAATAGAAGGCTTATCTCCTGCAATATCGATCGAGCAAAAAACAACTTCCCACAACCCCCGTTCAACAGTCGGAACAATAACAGAAATTTATGATTATCTAAGGCTTCTTTTTGCACGAATCGGGCATCCCCATTGTCCTATTTGTGGTCGCGAAATCTCTCAACAATCAGCAGAAATGATTACCAACGGCGCGCTTGAACAAATAAAACAGGTGGCCAATAAAAATGGCATAGCAAAATTTCTCGTTCTGGCACCAGTCGTAAGAGACAAAAAAGGAGAATTCACCTCACTCTTTGAGAATGTTCGCGTCAAAGGCTACACACGGGTTAGGATAGACGGAAGAACTTTTGGCCTAGACGAAGATATTTTGCTGATAAAAACAAACAAGCATTCAATCGACGTTGTAATAGATCGAATCTCAATAGACAAGAAACAAATCAAAGACCCCGTTTCCCAACAAAACCTAAGATCCCGCCTTTCCGACTCAATTGAGCAGGGCCTAGCGTTATCCGATGGCCTAATCATACTTGCCGAAGTAGAAGACGCGGGCTTCTCAATACCCGATAATCCCAAAAACCTGAAAAGTCATCTCTACTCCGAACGCTTCGCCTGTCCAATAGACAACTTAAGCTTCCCAGAAATCGAACCAAGATCATTCTCCTTCAACTCTCCACATGGCGCCTGTCCAACCTGTTCTGGAATCGGAACTCTATTAAAAATAGACCCGGACAAGATAATTAATCCCGAACTAACTCTTGCAGAAGGTGCTGCCCTCCCCCTATCAACCATGTTTGAAAAGGACACATGGTATTCTCGCTTGGTTGCAGAAGTCGCGAAAGAAAATAATTTCACCATCCAAACCCCCCTAAAACAGCTTCAACAAAAGCAAATAGACCTCCTACTGTATGGCACAGGAACTAAAACTTACAAAGTTATAGGCACCAACAGACTTGGTGAAAAAACCCACATCGAAGAGCCCTTCCTGGGAATCTTAAAAGAGCTGGAAAGAAGACACTCGGAGTCCGAGTCAGAGTTTGTCCGAGCAGAGATCCAAAAATATATGGTCCAAAAGGTTTGCCCAGACTGTCTGGGCGCCCGCTTAAAAGAAGAGGCATTATCAGTAACTGTGGCCGGCAAATCAATTGTTGACGTCACAAACCTGGCAATAAACGAGTCTTTGGAATTTGCAGAAAGTCTAACTCACGAAAAAACCCCTCTCTCAAAAAGAGAACAGGAAATAGGCCGTTTGATTTTGAAAGAAATTGTCTCCCGTTTGAGGTTTTTGGTATCCGTCGGACTTGAATATATAACCCTAGGCCGGTCCTCAGGAACACTCGCAGGAGGGGAAGCTCAACGAATAAGGCTCGCCTCCCAAATAGGATCAGGTTTAACAGGAGTTTTATATGTACTAGACGAGCCAACAATCGGCCTCCATCAACGAGATAATAGACGCCTAATAAACACCTTAAAAAATCTTCGGGACCTTGGAAATACAGTAATAGTAGTTGAACACGACCGAGAAACAATTGAATCGGCAGATTGGATACTGGACTTCGGCCCAGGAGCCGGAAAACAGGGCGGGGCATTGGTTACAGAAGGGGAAATAAAAGACATTCTAAACCACAAAAGCTCAATAACCTCACAATACCTGTCTGGCAAAAAGGACCTATGGGTTGGCAAAGACAGAAAAGAACCAGAATCCACTGGCTCCCTAAAACTCCTAAGCGCAGATAAACACAACCTTAAAGAAGTAGATGTAGAGATCCCTCTACAAAGATTTGTATGTATTACCGGAGTCTCCGGTTCCGGAAAATCAACACTATTAGTAGACACTCTTTACCCAAGTCTAAAAGACGCCTTAAACCGGTCCTGGACTCAAAGGTATGAACCATTTACCCCCAAAAACGCTGGCTTTAAACGCCTTGAGGGGCTTGATCAAATAACCAGAGTAGCGCTTCTTGATCAGTCACCAATCGGCAGAACCCCCCGGTCAAATCCGGTAACCTATACTGGCATCTTCGGTCAAATTCGAGAATTGTATGCCCAAACCCCAGACGCAAGAGTCCGAGGTTACAAAACCGGCAGATTTTCTTTCAACGTCAAGGGGGGGAGATGTGAATCGTGCGAAGGCCAAGGTGTCAACAAAATCGAGATGCAATTTCTGTCAGACGTTTATATAACTTGCGAAATCTGCGAAGGCTCACGATACAATCGCGAAACCCTAGAAGTTAACTGGCACAACAAAAACATCGCAGAAGTGCTAAATTTGACCGTCGCCGAAGGCCTAGATTTTTTTGCCAATATCCCAAACATAGCCGACAAATTAGAACTTTTGACCCAAGTCGGTCTTGACTATATAGAACTTGGCCAATCGGCTCCCACGCTGTCGGGGGGAGAGGCCCAAAGAATAAAGTTATCAACAGAACTGATGAAGCGTTCCGGGGGATCAACCTTCTATATTCTAGACGAACCAACAACAGGTCTTCATTTTTCAGACATTGAAAAACTCCTCAAATGTTTACTTAAACTTGTAGAAATGGGAAATACCGTCGTAGTTATAGAACACAACCTAGATGTTGTTAAAAACGCAGATTGGATAATAGACCTTGGACCGGAAGGGGGAGACGGGGGAGGAAAAATCATAGCTTCGGGTACCCCTAAAGAAGTCTCAAAAGTAAAGTCCTCGTATACCGGCCAATTCCTGGCAGAAATTGTCTAA
>MHCB01000005.1:0-6718 GCA_001816455.1 Candidatus Blackburnbacteria bacterium RIFCSPHIGHO2_12_FULL_44_25 | reverse complement strand
GACACAGGGAACCTCCCGCCGATAACTTTTTGGGTCGGCGAAACGCGCCGTCGGTCAGACGTAGCGTCTGTATGGCGTGGGGCAGACCCACTCGGCGAAAGTCGCCAGACCGAAAAAGATCGGCGTAGCAACAAGCCAGAGGATCAACCCACTCAGCACATTGCCGCCAGGCATGTAAATGGCAGCAAGGCTGAACAGGGAAATGCCCAGGCCAATGAGCATGAAGTTGCCAACATGCTCCCGCCAGGAGGCCGGATTCCTCTCCACCCGCTTGGGCATGATCCAACCCATCGCTACTCCGTAGACGAAGTAGCCCAACCACCACCACAAAAAGTGGGGAGCTAGGTCCTCCGTAAGGACGCTGGTGCTGGCAGCGGCGGACACGAGCATTAAGTCTACGCTCGTGATGAGCAGCACCCAAACGAGGGTGAGCTGCAGATCTTCGCGAGAGACACGAACCGGGACGCGGGCCAGGAAACGCAAAGCGGTCATATTTCAACCCTCCTTAGGGTGCTATCTGAACTCACTCCGAGCCCAGAAACTCAATTTTGAGTATGCCCAATTCTACCACAAAATCCCCAAAATGTCAACGTTATAGGACTATGTAACCATAGTCCTTGAAGAGTTTTCTGCACAACAATACATTGCTTGGGAGAAAACTTTTATAGGTAGCCCTCATCTATGAAGAGTTCTACCCCCAAGACCTCCAGCAAACCCCAGACAACCACACCCCACATAACCCAATTCTGAGAGGCCACCTCGGGGGTGGCCTCTCAATCCTCACCATCTAGCAACTGATGTTTAATAACTTCCAACGCTTCTCCATACGAGGCCTGATCGTACACAAACTGTCGATACTTCTCTGTTGACCCTGAAAAAGCATCCAAAACCTCACCAACAGAACAAGGAGAGCTGTAACCAAACATGTAGTCATGATAAGAGGACCAGCGATACCCCTCTAGATCCCCAGTCAGCCTCGACACAAGCGGATTAAGATGTATATATCTAGAAACGTGGAGAAATTGTTCATCACTACTTACAAGAACAGAGCGAAACCGACCCTCAAACAGGGGCCCAGACCTAGTATGTTTTGTGTTGCCATATTTGACATAGCTGTTCGACAAATCACCTAAAAATTTCAATATACCATTATCCTTAAGCTGTTTTAAAAGAAGGTGGAAGTGGTTAGGCATCAAGCAATAACAGTACAACTCGACAAGCTTTTTATCATCCGATAATTGAACCGGAGTAATTGTACCTCTAGCAAACTTAGAAAATTTTGGTTTTGGCCCCAGAAAGCGATAATACGAGAGTGTCTGAATAAATCTTCTGTAGTCTCTGGATTGCAGAAAAATATCTTGCCTATTAGCCCCACGATTGTAAATGTGGTAAATCTCACCTGTAACTAAAGGACTAAGTCTTCCAGGCATTATTGTGCATTTTTCGAGAGGCCACCCCCGAGGTGGCCGCTCCAAACTATAACCATACTACACACCTCAGTTAGATCGGTCAAACACACTAGCGGCCTCTCGCGTGCTATGAGGCTCGTCCTCGAGACTCTGTGCTATGATAATTTTGTGAAACACCTGCCTGAAAAGGTAATACGTCCAACGAAAAACGCTAAAAGGACTCGTTTTGTCTTTTTTCTCTCCTTGTTAACTGTTTTAACCTTTTACCTTTTGCGTTTCTCGTCTCCCGTCGCGGCCCAACAGGAATTCAAAACCGAATACCAAACAACCTACCACGTTCTTCCAACCGGCGACGCCGAAGTTACCCAAAAAATCTCTCTAACAAATAACTTCTCCAGTATCTACGCAACCTCCTACGGACTGTCCCTTGAGGGCAAGAAGCCCCAAAACGTAGAAGCAAGCCAGGACGGAGAAATAATTCCCACAGAGACAGAAGAGAAAGACCAAGAAACCCAAATCACAGTAACGTTTCCCGACGCCGTAGTGGGAAAGGGTAAATCCAGAACCTTCCGGATCACCTATAACGTCCCACAACTTGCCGCCCAAAACGGCCAAGTCTGGGAGTTAAGCGTTCCACGCATTGCCACACAGGAAAACTTTGACTCCTACAACCTAACACTTATTACCCCCAAAAAGTTTGGAAGGGTTGCCTATATTTCTCCTCAACCACAAACTCAGGAGGAAACGGCAACTGAGAGATTTTTCACTTTCACAAAAGATGAAATAGCAAAGGCTGGAATTGTCGCAGCTTTTGGAGACTTTCAAGTGTTCTCATTTCAAGTAACGTTTCACCTACAAAATCCTTTAACAGACAGAAGCGGCAAAACCGACATCGCACTAATTCCCGACACAGCTTTTCAGAAAGTTTACTACGAAACACTTCTCCCCAAACCTCAAAGAATCTATCTGGACAAAGACGGGAATTGGTTGGCAACATACTTCTTGAAGCCCAGCCAAAAATTGGACATTCAATCTTCCGGCCAAGTCCAAATCTTTTCAAATCCCCAAACCCACTATCTCCAACCTCCTCCAGGCAAGGTTGATAATCTCTCTTCTGCCCCCTATTGGGAAACCACAGATCCTACAATACAAAACTTATCCAAAGATTTAAAAACTCCCCAAGAAATCTATGACTACGTCGTCCAAAACCTAAGCTACAACTATGACCGAGTCGGCGAAAACGCGCAAAGACTAGGCGCAAAAGGCGCCCTCTCCTCCCCAAAAGATGCAATTTGTATGGAATTTACAGATCTTTTTGTAACTTTAGCCCGCGCCTCGGGTATCCCCGCAAGAGAAATAAACGGCTACGCCTACACGGAAAATACCAAGCTCCAACCCCTTTCTCTTGTTGCCGACGTCCTACATGCCTGGCCCGAGTACTGGGACAAAAAACTAGGAATCTGGAAGCCCATAGACCCCACGTGGGGTAATACTACCGGCGGGGTAGATTTTTTCAACAAGTTCGATCTTTCTCATATAACTTTTGCAATCCACGGAGAATCATCCCAAGAACCGCCCGCAGCAGGAACATACAAATTAAATGGCTCCCAAGAAAGAGACATTTTAGTAACCTTCGGCCAATTACCAAGTATCAGAGAGTCAACCCCTAAGATCGAGATCATACCCCAAAGATCTCTCTTGCCGTTTATCAAAAGCAAAGTCAAAGTAAAACTAACCAACGAAGGTCCTGTCGCGTTTTATAATAAAGACGTCCAAATCACAGGGACAGGTGCAAACATCAAAAACCACACGGGTAAAAACATCGAGTTCCTAGCACCTTTTGCGGAAGAAGAATTTGTGCTAACATACAGCCTACCGTTATTCTTAAACCCTCAAGGCAGCAAGATTACGGTCCAGGTTGGAGAGTTCCATACCACCTACCTAATTCCCCAAAGTAGAATCCAGCTCTTACAAGTGATCCTTATTTTAGGGTTCCTATTGCTAATAATTATAGTAGGGTGGGGAATAGCAAAACTTAAAAAACATGGTCTCAAAGGATTTATTAAAGCAGGCAAAAGAAGCTGACAAAAGCCCTGGTGTTTATATCTTCAAAAACAAATCCGGGGAGGTAATTTACGTAGGAAAAAGCATTAGTGTCCGGGAAAGACTACTCTCCCATATTGTGTCCCGCGGCGGAAAAAGCCAAGACATAGTAAGAAACGCGGTGGAAGTCTCCATAATTCCCGTTCTCTCAGAACTCGAATCTCTTCTTGTTGAAGCACAACTCATCAAAAAACATCTTCCGCGATACAATGTAAGTGCAAAAGACGACAAACACCCTCTTTACATAAAAATAACTACAGAAGAATTCCCCAAAATAACAACCTCTCGAAACGATGGGGAAAGAAAAGCCCGCTACTTCGGTCCTTTTCCTTCCTCAAGTACAGTTAAACAGGTTCTAAGGCAAATCCGACACACTTTCCCATATTGCTCCCAAAAAAGGCTTACTAAACGTCCCTGTCTCTACTCCCATCTCGGACTCTGTGCTCCCTGTCCAAACAAGATTAATGGTGTTTCAGATTTAGATTCACGACTCGAGTTGACCAAAAAATATAAATCCAGCATAAGAAAAATCCTTTTACTTTTATCCGGCAAAACGAAGCGGCTAGAAAAAAGTATGTTGGGAGAAATGAAAGCAGCCGCACTAAGGCAAGACTTCGAGACAGCAGCCGAACTTCGAGATCAACTTAGAAAAATCGTTTATATTACAAAGCCCTATGAGAAAGCCGCAGCCTACTTAGAAAACCCTCATCTTGTCGCAGACATCCGTACAGAAGAGTCAAGGATCCTGCGAAAAGCTCTCCTCCCTTATTATCCACAACTTAAAACTCTGTCCAGAATCGAGTGTTTGGACGTGGCACATACCGGAGGGAAGAGTACAACTTGTTCTCTTGTTACCTTCGTAGACGGCGAACCAGAAAAAAACTTCTATAGAAGATTCCGGATAAAAACAGTTAAGAAGGTCGACGATTATGCTTCGCTAAAAGAAGCCCTATCCCGCCGCTTGAACCATCTGGAAGACTGGGGAACACCAGATTTAATAGTAATAGATGGCGGAAAAGGACAGGTCACAACAGCAGTCGAGACCTTACACCTCCACTCCCGAGGTGAAAACATATCTACACCTCGGGAGTGGACGCTCGAAATCCCAGTAATTGGCTTAGCAAAAAGATTCGAAGAGATTGTAATTCCTCTACCGAACAACAAATTCAAATCTTTAAGACTTGGCTACAGAAACCGAGGAACCCAACTTTTACAAAGATTAAGAGACGAAGCCCATCGGTTTGCACGCTCCTACCACTTCAAGCTCCGCCTCAAAAACCTCTTGCCTACAAAATAGTTTTCTTGACAAGAAGCACAAACCCACGCAATACTGAATAGCTATGCACTGTGTACTATGCACCGTGCACTAACGCATTATGAAACGCCCATTAAGAAGTTTCTTCATCCATCTGCTCGCAATTTGGCTAATCAGTAAATACCTTGGTGGCATAGATTATGGTAACAATCCTCAATTCCTTGCCCTTGGCGCGCTTGCCCTAACAGCAGCTGACATGTTGTTAAAACCTCTCCTAAACCTCCTCCTTTTGCCTTTCAACTTAGTAACCTTAGGCTTTTTCCGTTGGATCTCAAACGTCGTAACCCTATACATTGCAACAACTTTAGTTCGCAGCTTCTCAGTTGTTCCTTTTGTCTACCCAGGGCTAACATCAAACCTCTTCATAATCCCCGAGATACCCTTTTCCCCTTTTGCTGCCTATATAGCAGTCGCCTTCTTTATCTCTCTGGTCACCTCCTTCGTCTTCTGGCTCTCCAAATAGTACCCCCCGTTAATGTATAATCAACACATGAGTCTTCTAACAGTCCTACAAACAGTCCTCGCGGTGCTCCTAGTAATCCTCATTATCATGCAAAACAGAGGGGCAGGATTGGGTTCAAGTTGGGGCGGAAGCGGCGAACTTTATGTAACCCGTCGCGGTATAGAGAAACTTCTTTTTAGATTAACAATTCTAACAAGCATCCTTTTCGCAGTAGTATCCTTCGTCTCTTTCTTGAACTAACTTTTAAAAATGCGATCCGCACGATACTGGTTTAGGTTTTTATCTGCTTTCCTTGCTCGCTTTACAAAAACCATAATAGCAAGCATCCTGTTGGGCGCGATTGCATTCTTAATAATCACACGTTTTCCAGGACTATTCTCCTTTCTGCAACCCGACCGGGTTATCGGCGTCGTAGGAAAATTAACTCTGGACGACCTCCCTCAAAACATCCAAAAAGACTTAAGTTTTGGCCTTACAAAACTCGACGAAAACAATTCGCCCCAACCGGGCCTTGCAGCTTCCTGGGAAACTGAAGAATCCGGAAAAGTTTGGATTTTTAAGCTGGGGGATCACAAATGGCAAGACGGCTCAAGGGTAGCAGCAAAAGATATAAACTACCGTTTCAAAGATGCAAACATCGAAGTCGTAGACGAAAAAACCATTAAATTTACTCTTAAAGAAGATCCTTTTGCGCCATTCCCAACAGCAGTCTCAAGACCAGTCTTTAAAAAGGGTTTAATCGGCGCCGGAGAATGGAAAGTAGCTCGCCTAACCAATCTAACCGCGCAACTTAATAAATCCTTAACCCTAGTAAACACAAAGACAAAAGAGAAAAAAACTTACAGATTTTACGACACAGAAGAAGCAGTGAGAACAGCCTTTAAACTCGGTCAAATAAAACAGATAGAAGGAATTGTAGATCCTAAGGACCTGGCAAGCTGGAAGAACATCGATCTGGACGTAGTAAGCCACGAAGATCGTTTCGTTGGGATATTTTTAAATGTCCAAGACCCGTCTCTTGCCGGAAAAAGCCTAAGACAAGCCCTGGCTTACGCGATAAACAAAGAGCGTTTCCCCGAAAAACGCGCTGTGAGTATAATCGCCCCAAATTCCTGGGCAGTCAACCCTCAAGTAAAGGAATATAAATACAGCGTTGTGCGAGCCAAAGAACTCCTAAAAGATACCCCCAGCGATAAAAACCAAATCACCCTCGCAACCACCCCCAGCCTTTTGTTCGTGGCCGACAAAATCAAAGAGGATTGGGAAGCCGTCGGTATACACACTGAGCTACAAGTCTCCAATACTCCCCCAAAAAACTTCCAGGCGCTCTTAGCAATCCAGATTATGCCCCCGGATCCGGATCAGTACAGCCTTTGGCACTCAACTCAAAGCAGCACCAACATAACAGGGTACACAACAGGCGATTGT
>MHCB01000004.1 GCA_001816455.1 Candidatus Blackburnbacteria bacterium RIFCSPHIGHO2_12_FULL_44_25 | reverse complement strand
CTTTGCCTCGAGCTGCGGGATAGGGACTCGAACCCCAATACCGAGATCCAGATTCTCGTGTCCTGCCATTAGACGATCCCGCAATGGCTTTGTATTTTACCACAGTTTAAGCCCGTGGAGTTTTGTTGATATAATTACTTAAGCATGCAAGAACCTGGCGTTTTAGACCAAAGTCCGCTTTCTCGCCCGTATAGGGAATATGGTCCTAGAAACAATGAGGTTGTTGGCGAGAGAACTCTGGGCAGTGTTAACCCTCAAACTCTTACAAGAGAAGAATTTGAAAGCTCTCCTGATTTGCTTTTCCATGGTTCTTCAGGGCCATTTGTGTTCTCTAGAGGTTTTGATTATCAAGACATGGATTATCTCTAAAACGACGAAGGTTCAAGTTCAACTCTAGGGTTCGGCTTCTACGCAACAAGCAGGGACGACGCGGCAGATTATTCACTTGTTCGGGCACAGTTTGCTGTTGGGGAAACTCAGCCTTATGTAACTCCAATCTTGCCGTATCAGGCAAGATGTTTAGATTTAAGGTCAAAAACCGATCTTTCAGTAAATGCCGCTCTCCCGCAAGAGTTTGTAGCAAAGTGGATTGCTTATTATAAAACGTCTACAGAAAATCCTAATAGATACAGTGCTGTTAATCCAAATGTTGCTTCTCATCTTATTCGAATAGACCAGAGTTATCTCAAATGGTTATCGACTGTTACGCCGGACAAGATAGGTGACCTTAAAATTTTGCTTCGTACTAGTAGATTTCCAGCACCTTACTGGATGTATACCTTTCGGGATTTTATGTTGAGTGAGGGCTATGATGGATTGATTTGCAACGAAGCTTCCGAAAAGACACCAGATAAAAATGCGACAGCGTATGTTTTTTATAACCTTGATAAAATAGGTACTTACGAGGCTTGGCATTCTGAACCAGTTGCTTCTGGTGTTTGAAATTTTGACCTGGTGGAGACGTTTTACTGCTTCCCCGCGTTTTTTGTATGGTCCGCCAGGGTTTTTTGGTTTTCTGTGGTATCTAGAACTCGAGCATTGGATTGCAAGCTGCTATTCTATAAGAAGGATGAGCTTGCGTAGGAACATTCGACTACTTATTTTGTTCCAGTTCTTAGTGGAATTTAGGCTTTACGCTGCTGTATTGGTTATCTATTTTGCTCAGGTGACTGGCTCCTATGCTTTAGCGATGAGTGTGCTTTCTGTTGGAATGATTGCGGCAGCAGCTTTTGAAGTTCCTACAGGGATCTTTTCTGACTTGGTTGGGAGAAGGAACACGGTAGTACTCGGTGCTATCGCAAGTATTCTATTTGTGTTTTTCTATGCAATAGGAGGTTCCTTCTTAATGCTTGCAATTGGAGCTGTGTTTGAGGGTTTATCTCGAGCTTTGTGGAGCGGAAACAATGATGCATTGCTTTACGAAAGTGTGGAGTCAAAAAACCCTGAGGATGGTTTTAGCAAGTACTCTGGTAAATCTCAGTCCGCAGGACAAGCCGCTTTAGCAATTTGTGCTGTGCTGGGTGGAATCGTTGCTACTTTTTCGTTGAGCTTGGTTATGTGGCTTACTTTAATACCTCAAGTTATTGCTTTTTTTGTTAGTTTATTTTTGTTGGAGCCTAAAACTCATTCTCAAAAATCGGGAAATATTTACTTTCATCTTTCGGAATCAATAAGACAGTTTAGAGAGAATTATAAACTTCGTCTTGTCAGCCTCAATTCCATACTTAAGTTTGCTTTTGGCGAAACTTCCTTTCAGTTCAAACCGGTTTTTATAAACAGTTTATGGCCTTTGTGGGCGGTGGGGGTTGCGCATACTCTAAGCTTTGTAGGTGGATCGGTGAGTTTTTATTTCAGTGGCTATTTTATTAGAAAATTCGGTGCTTTAAAGGTCTTAATCGGGGAACTTGTGTTTAGTAGGGTGTTAAATTTTGTCGCACTTTTATTCCCCACTATAGTCTCACCAGTACTAATGTCTGCTACTTCTTTAACTTATGGGGCAGGACAGGTTGCCAATAGTACGCTAATGCAAAAGGAGTTTACTAGAGAGCAAAGGGCAACTCTGGGTTCGATTAATTCTCTTGCTGCTAGCATGGCTTTTGCGGTTGTATCTTTTCTGGTAGGTTTGTTTGCGGATCAAATAGGACCGGTAAGGACATTGTTGATTGCTCAATTTGTATTGGTGTTGCCGCTCTGGATATATTGGAGGATTTTCAAACACGAAAAGCTAGATTATACTTCCTTGTATGGCAAAGATTGAGAAAAAGGTTTGGCCTGAGTATTTTCAGGCAATAGTTGATGGTAAAAAGACATATGAGTTGAGGCTTGCTGATTTTGAGTGCAACCCAGGCGATGTACTGGTACTTCGCGAATGGGATCCGCAAACAAAGGAATACACGGGGCGTGAGACCGAAAAAACTGTTACGTATGTCGGAAAAACAAAAGGGATTAGTTTTTGGCCCCAGGAGGATGTTGATAAATATGGTTACCAGATAATTTCCTTTGGGGGATAGCTTCCTTGACTAACACTGGCAAAATGTGCGAATAATTAGCCAGTATAAGAGAAATAGGAATTTCTCTTCAACTTCGTATGGCAGCACAGGACTTGTTTTATTACACGGCGAGCGCCGGATTTTTGATCTTAACGGCTCTTCTTGCGATCCTTTTATATTTGGGGGTGCGGATGTTTTTGAAAATAAATTCGATGATTGATGGCGTGCAAAGGTTAGTCGATAAGACTTTTAGCGTAGGGTCAGGGTTGAATCTCTTATTTCGTTTAGTTGCCGACGAGATTCTGCCAAGGATACGGAGACGACGCGAACAGAGGAAAAGACGCTCCGGTTAGTCGGTTACCCAGAAAAGAACGGCAAAATCGGTTAGAATGGGCTTACATGATTTCTGTAGTCATACCCGCTTACAACGAAGAGAAGTTTATTGGGCGGAGTCTTGCTTCGCTGGCTTCTCAGAAGGGACTCCAAGAAAAGTTCGAAGTGATAGTTGTTGACAATAATTCTACTGACAAAACAGTTGGCGAGGTATTAAAGTTTAAGAACAAATTAAACCTCAGAATAGTTAAGGAAAAAGTTAAAGGGAGGGGTTTTGCACGGCGCAGGGGTTTTGCTAGCGCACGAGGAAGACTTATACTTTCGACCGATGCAGACACAGTCGTTCCGTCAGATTGGATAAAAAACACAGTTGGTTACTTAGACAGAGAAGATATTGCTGCTGTAACAGGGCCAGCTATTATTGATGACTGTTCGAGATCAACCAATTTTATTTTTAATCTTATTAATCCTTCTGCAATGTTTTTATATAAGGCGGCATTTGGGCATTGTTGGGTATATGGTTTTAACTTTGGTGTTAGAAAAGAGTTATACAAGAAAATTGGTGGGTTTAATCCAAAGATGGATCTTTATGAGGATGTAGACCTAGGTAAGAGATTAAATTCTGTTGGGAGAGTAAAATATGTTCGATCATTAACTGTGAAATTTTCTGGCAGAAGATTTAAAAAAGGTTTTGTTTATGGAGCCTTTCCGTATATAAAAGGTTACGTGACATGTTTCTTTTTGAAAACCGAAACTGTAGTTTTAGATGATGTTAGATGATTGATATTTCTAAAAAGGCTTTAGCGTTACACAAGAAAAATAAAGGAAAGATTGCGACTTTGGTTACAACTCCTATTAAAAACAAATTAGATCTTTCTTTGGCTTACACTCCGGGGGTAGCCGAAGTTTCCAGAGCGATTGCAAAGAGGAAAGAGTTGGTTTTTGATTACACAATAAAATCGCATACCGTTGGGATAGTTACCGACGGATCGGCAGTTTTGGGTTTGGGGAACATTGGCCCTGAGGCGGCACTTCCTGTAATGGAAGGAAAGGCTGCACTTTTTAAAACTTTTGCCGATTTGGACGCTTTTCCGATTTGTTTGGCGACACAGGATACAGAGGAGATTATATCTATAGTAACTGCAATTGCTCCGGTTTTCGGGGGAATAAACTTGGAGGATATATCGGCCCCAAGATGTTTTGAAATAGAAGCTAGACTTCAGAATTTAGGCATTCCGGTGATGCATGACGATCAACATGGAACGGCCGTTGTTGCTTTGGCGGGGCTTATTAATGCTGCTAAAGTAGCAAAACGAAAACTTTCTTCTTTGCGAATAGTAATTGTGGGGGCTGGGGCTGCCGGATCGGCAATTGCAAAACTTGTCTCTCCGCTCGTTTCTGATGTTATTAGTGTTGATAGCAGGGGAATTATTTATAAGACCAGACCGGGTTTGGAGGTATATAAATTAAACTTGGCAAGGATTACTAACAAGAAAAACTTAAAGGGAAGTATGCAAGATGCACTGGTGGGGGCTGATGTTGTAATTGGAGTTTCTACTGCAGGAATTTTATCTGGAAAAGATATTGCTCTTATGGCCCCTCGCCCGATTGTTTTTGCTATGGCTAATCCTATGCCGGAGATTATGCCGGATGAGGCAAAAAAGGCCGGGGCTTTTATTGTTGCAACAGGCAGGTCGGACTTCTCCAATCAGATTAATAACAGTCTTTCTTTCCCGGGCATTTTTAAAGGGGCAATGGCTTCAAAAGCTACAAGAATTACAGATGAGATGAAGTTGGCGGCAGCGCGAGCTTTGGCAAACCTAGTTAAGAAACCAGCTTCCGATAAGATTATTCCAGGACCGTTTGATCGTGGAGTTGTAAATGCTGTATCTTCAGCGGTCTCCAAGATCGCAAAGAGACGCTCTTAGCGTTTTGCCCAGCTAAACAGAAACTTCAGAGTTTTTTCTAAAATGTTGTCCCAGGTTTTATTCGCGCCCTTATATCTCTGTGGCCCATAAACGGGGCGGGACCACACCGTTACGACAACGGTCCTTCCGTCTTTATCTTTGTTAGTAATAACCTCGATTTTCTCATTGCCGTATCGTTTATAAAAAATCCATAGGTTACCCTTGCCGGGCCTCGATTGGTCCGGGTTTCTCCAGGTGGCCCATGCGTCTCCTTGTTTTATACCCCTCTCTTTTAGTCTTTGAAGAGCATGGTTGGTCCATGCTATTCCTCCGAAATTTCGATCCATACAAAAAACAGTATATCGAATATGGTGTTTAGGGAAAAGTTCCTGTTGACAAGGTCGGGGTAATTGAGATTAAGTTAAAGGAGACAGGGGGTGAGAATTATAAAAAATCTTAATAACTTAGCCTGGTGGCTTTTGGTTGTAGGCGGGTTGAACTGGGGTTTGGTGGGTTTGGGGAATTTTGTTGGTGGGGGCAACTGGAATCTTGTACAAACACTGGTTGGATCTTGGCAGGGAGCTGCTGATTTAGTCTACGTGGTGGTTGGAGGGGCTGCTTTATTGCTTATTTGGAACAAAGTGAGTAAGTAGTAGTTATTGCTTACTTTTTTTGTCCTTTGAGTTCGGTAAGTAGTTCTTTCTTGAGGGATTCTATTTCTTTGGCAATGTGCTTTTCGACGCTTTCTTTGATTTTGTGGTTTAAATAGTGAATGAGGCTGGGGTCGTGGGGGGCACTGGCGAACTTTTTCAGAAATTCTTCGTGGTGAGGTTTGGGAAGTTTGGTTAAAATTTTACCCAACACTCTGTGGTGGATAGTTTCTTCAATCAAATGCTCCAGTTCTCGTCGTTCATCTTTGTCGAGTTGAAGATTGTCGAGTTCTATTTCGACTTCTTCGAGGATGATAAGGTGATCGTAAAAAATCTTGCTCATAAATTTCGCAATATTTTGTATGGTATGCTTCGCTGTGCTACGCAACCATAAAACACTTTACTCATAGTAAATTTTTCTCAATTGTTTTGCTGCACTCAATATGGAAAATCTTACTCATGCTAGATTGATTGTACAAGATTATTTGGAATCTGGTTGTATTGCACTGGGCCTAGGGGGATTTTGTTTTCAGGGTCGTCTACAAACATTAGTATGACTTTACCTTTTTTATATCTTGGACCGCCGAGTTCATGCATTACTTCCGGGCTTCCTCCAAAGTGTTTACCCGTCCACGCGGCGGGACCAGCGTCTCCGATAACAGCAACCACAGCGTTCCCGTTGTCGGCGTTGACTACGATTATCTTTCTCCATTTATACCAATCCCTAAGATATTTAACCCGTCTGTTCCAATCGGGAAGATATAGAGTTTGGACTGCGACATAGTACTTTTCGCGCTCTATTACGTCTTTTGTTAAAATCCCATTTTCCGCAAAATGACCCCATGCCCCTAAACCTGGTGCCATTCCCTCAACTTGCGTTGAATGCTTGTCGATGGTGTCTCCCATGTAACGGCGGAGGTGTTGCTCTGCACCAATGTACCCAAATGTGGTGTTTAAGTGTTCCCCGTCTAGTGTTGCTTTTGTTGGTATCCCCGTTCCGTGTGTAATCAATTTTTCTATTACTTTTTCTTCCTCCCCAGAGAGAAAAGGTGGTGCAAAGCGATTGACTATTTGGGGGAGTGTTTTTGTTAGTTGTCCAACAAATGTTTGTTTGTCTTTCTTTTGTTCTAACAACCCCGATCCGACCAGGGCGTGCGCAATTGGTGGGGGAAGAGGGATTTCTTGGTTTTTTACACTCCTTTCCGATTCGGCTGACAACGAGTGATTGGGTTTTAGGTCACCTGTTGATGCCGGAAGAAGGAGAGCTCCTCCGATTGCTCCTGCTGCGAGAAGTTTTGTCGAATGCTGTCGAATTTTACCGAGGTCTAACCCGATTTCTTTGAAGTAATCGTGCGCGTGGGGGTGTTTTTCCCTGAACTTAGTTTGGGATTCTAAGTGCTTGAGTTTAAGTCTTGATCGAATTAAATCACGCGACGGAGGGGCAGTTTTTTTCACATATCTATTATATCAGCATTCAAGAAAACTCCGGCTTTTAAAAGACCGGAGATGAATTGAACGCCGATATGTCATTCTCCTTTAGCGCGGGGAGAATGTCATTACTCTTTCTGCTGTTTCAAGTCGAGAGAGGGTTTCTTCTTTGCCCAAGATTTCCATTGACTCGTTTATTGGGGGAGTAACCTTCTTACCTGCCAAAACGAGTCTCATCGTCATATAAAAATCCCCGGTCTTAAAACCTTTTTCTTCGATTGCTTTTTTTAGAGAAGAATTAATTTCCTCCAAGGACCAGCCGGGGACTTTGCGAAGAGTTTCGAGAGCTGAGGCAATGTGGAGCGTTGATTGCTCGTTTTCGAACAGAGGTTTTTCTACTTGTGGCTTCTCCCAGAAAAACTTTAAAAGATCTTCTGCATCTGCCAACTTGTTGATTCTTTCTTTGATGAGAGGAGTTATTTTTCCTAAAAATTCATCGTTGGTGTCTGAGGAAAGGTGTGTTTTAAGATGTCTTATAAATTCATCATCGGTAAGTTGGCGAATATACATACCATTTATCCAGTCCAGTTTTTTTGAGTCAAAGATAGGGCCAGCCTTTCTTACTCTTTCGAGAGAAAACTTATCGATAAATTCATTGATGGAAAAAATTTCCTTCTCTTCGGGGTGAGACCAGCCTAAGAGGCATAGGAAGTTTACAAGAGCTTCTGGAAGATACCCGGCTTCCCGATATAGGCGCAGATCGACCGGATCACGCCTCTTAGAAAGCTTTTTGTGTTCAGAGTTTCTGAGGGTGGGAAAGTGCGCAAAAACGGGAGGGCTGGCTTTTAATGCTTCAAACAAAGCTATTTGTCGCGGTGTGTTTGAGATGTGCTCTTCGCCTCTAATGACATGTGTGATCTCCATTTCAATATCGTCAACTACAGAGTTGAAATGGTATACCGGAAATCCGTCGGACTTTAATATGACAAAATCCTTTACTTCTGTTTCCGGGAATGTGATTTCGCCTCGTATGGCGTCGTTCCATGAAAAATCTTTTTTGGGAGATTTGAGTTTTATGGCGCCATCTTCTTCATAGGCTAGGCCTTGATTTACAAGATCATGTGCAATTTTTTGATATTTGTCTATTTTCTCAGATGGTTTGTACGGACCGTACTGCCCTCCTTTATCGGGGCCTTCGTCCCACCTAATCCCCAGCCACTCAAACCCTGAGTACAATACCTCTTCTGCTCCCTCAACGTGTCTCTTCTGGTCTGTGTCGTCAATGCGTAAAATAAAGGTACCATTATTTTTTCGTGCAAACGCATAGTTAAAAAGTGCTCCGTACACATTTCCGACATGAACAAAGCCGGTTGGAGAGGGGGCGATTCTTACTCTAATTTTGGATTTTACGCTCATTGTAGATTGATTCTAACATCCCTTAAACGTATACTCAAAGTTGCAATACACTGCTTGCACCACGGGGATTAAGGAGATGACTCTTACAGAAACTGCGTACCACGCAAGACAGACAATAAAGTTCGGGGCAATTTTTATTGTTGCCGCTATTGCACTGAGGTTTCTTTGGGTTGGCGGCTTTGCGCTTTATAGGACAGTTTTTCCTCCGGCGCCTCCCCCTCCGGAAGTTAAGTTTAATAAACTGCCCGCGCTTGTTTTTGAGCCTCGATCTACCACAAATCAACTTACTTATAACTTGGAGGTGCCCGGGGGCCTGCCTACAATGCCCATTCAGGCTAACGTTTTTTTTATGCCAACTCCGCAGGCTTCTTTTTTGAATCTTGATGAATCGAACAGATTGGCTAAGGCTTTGGGTTTTAATTCTGCCGGACTGCCGCTAAGTGAGGTTATTTATCGGTTTGATCACACCGAGATACCCGCCTCTCTGGATGTTAACATCGTGAATAAAACTGTTTCTTTAAGCTACAACCTGGCCCTGGATAGCGCACTGTTGTCGGCAAAGCCACGTTCCAACCAAGAAGCTATTTCTGCTGCACGATCTTTCTTATCCCGGGGGAGTCTCCTCGTTACCGATTTAGAACTGGGTAGGCAAGAGTTGGAGTTTTTGAAATCTTCGCCTGAGGCTCTGACCAGGGTTACTTCTTTATCGGATGCTAATTTTGTACGTGTAAACTTCTTAAGAAAGAATTATGACGATCTTCCGGTTATAACTTCCCGAATAGACCGTGGAACTGTTTGGCTTTTGGTAACTGGTGAGTCTTCCGGACCAAAGCAAGTTATTGCGGGTGAATATCATTATTTCCCGGTTGACGAAGAACAAAAATCAACATATCCCATAAAAACTTCCACCGAAGCTTTCGAAGAACTCAAGGCTGGGCGTGGGTTAACAATTTCCCCACCTTCGTCGGGAAATGCGGCGACTATAAGAAGGATTTACTTGGGGTATTATGACTCTGGAAAACCGCAACAATACTTGCAGCCGGTCTTTGTGTTTGATGGCGACCGAGAGTTTCGGGCAATTGTCCCTGCTGTAACTTCCCAGTATTACGGGAATTAATTCCCCCAAAAGTAGTTTTGTGTAATCCATTCCAACACTTCTTTTGTTTCTCCAAACCTGTCTGTACTCCCCAAGACTGACATGAGGATTTTGTTGCCATTCTTTTCATATAGGGTTACCAGGTCCTCTCCTGAATTTTCAGTCCAGCCGGTTTTAACTCCTAAAACACCTGGCATCTCCCCTAAGAGTTCGTTAATGTTTTTCATTTCGTGGACTATTTTTCTATCTGTACTATATGCTTTGTATTTTTCTGTGGAGACTATTTGCGAAAATAATGGATCTTTGATTCCATAGTCTGCCAATTTCACCAAATCATAGGCGGAGGAGAAGTGGAGGTATTCATCAACCCCAGAGGGGTTTGTGAAGTTGGTTTTTTCAAGAGAGAGGTTTCTGGCTAGTTGATTCATTGCGTTT
>MHCB01000003.1 GCA_001816455.1 Candidatus Blackburnbacteria bacterium RIFCSPHIGHO2_12_FULL_44_25 | reverse complement strand
TTCTCCTTTCTTTTTTGTCCGCATCTCGTGCGCTAACTACATAATATTGACCACTTCCTTCTCGCGCAAGCACTAAGGAAACTATTCGTGGTCCAACTCTCCCAACAACCAGATAGCGTTGATTGTAGCTTCTTTGGTGATAAATGAAGCTGTTCCCAACCATCTCAGCCTCGTTTTCTGTTACGCCATGTTTTGTAATATGCTCTTTATTCCAGTCGTCCCAGATTAACCTTTTGATTTTAATTCTTGTCATATTGTCTTACAATGTATTACAAATGTCAATGCCGCTAATTTCTAGTATACGGCATAAAGTATTTGCAAAACTATGGCTTTAAATGGTAGGCTCAGAGGTAGTACATGGAAAATAGTGCATAGTGCACAGAAAGGAAAGCTGGTTTTAATGAAATTTTTAGGAAGCTTGCTCGCTTCTATAATTCGCTATCGAAAAGTCCTTGCTTTTTTTGTGTTTTGTTTTTTGGTTATTGCTCCCGTTGCGCGAGGGGCGGGGCTTTTGGATTTTTATGATGGGGTTAGTGCTGACGGGCAGAACCTTAATAAGTTTGTGTACAACAACACGGAGCAATGGCAAAATACTATTGCCGGGCAGATTGTTGGAGGGTGTGATGATGCAAAGTGTCCGGAGGGGTTGAAGGTTGGAGCGATTGGGGCAACAAGCAGCATGATTGCGGGGCTTTACCGTAATCCTCCTGCATCGGGAGTTGTCTATGTTGCCGATGTTATGAAGAGGTTTAACGTCGTTGGGCCGGTGTATGCCCAAACCGGAACAGGGTATGATGCACTCTCCCCTATACTTCCAGTCTGGAAGGCTTTTCGGAACTTTGCGTATGCTTTTTTTGCTATGGTTTTTATAGCAATAGGTTTGGCAGTAATGTTTAGGATGAAACTTGATCCCCGAACTACTTTGACTATTCAATCTGCGATTCCAAGAATAATTGTTGGGTTACTGCTACTTTCTTTTTCGTATGCAATTGCGGGGCTTTTGATTGATTTAATGTATGTCATGATTGCTCTTTTGGGAGTGATTTTTGGTGAGGTTCCTAACTTTTTATCTGCTAAACAAATACAAGACGAATTTCTTAATGGAGGGTTTGCACAGGTTATTGGTAAGGTTTTTGCGACACTAGGGGGAGGTTTTAACTTGGCGAGCGGGGCGGCTTTGGGTGTTGCTGGTCTTGTCACTGCTGGCCTTTCTTTCATGATTAGCCCTCTCGGTTGGGTTACGGCTCTTGGTGCGGGTTTGCCTTTGCTAATCATGTTGGTGATCATCTTGTTACTGCTCTTTAGATTGTTTATAGAGTTAATGCGTGCCTATATTATGATCATAATACTTATTGTACTTGCTCCCCTTCAGATAGCTTTTGGAACAATACCCGGGATGCCTGGGTTTGGGTCATGGTTTAAGAATATAATGGCTAATATCCTGATCTTTCCGGGGGTTGCCTTTGTTCTGCTTTTGGCGCAGGTTATGGTTGGGATTGCTGGTGAAGCAGGAGATAAGTTGTGGGTTCCACCTATGATTGCTGGGAATATACTTGGTGTTAATGCTGTGCCCTTATTGATTGGGTTTGGTTTTATGTTAATTGCGCCGCAGGTTCCACAGGCGATCCGGACAATGTTTGGTATTCGCGGACTTGGTTTTGCTATCGGTGAGACACTTGGGCCAGCTGCGTTGTTAGGAGAAGCGGGAAGGTCGGGAGCTGGATATTTTGCCGGGCAGAAGATTAGTGATTATGCCGGCAGTGCTACGGGCGGACTTGGTGTACCTCAACCTACATGGCAGAGGGTGCAAAAATATGCTCAACAGCGGCGTTGGATTGCTTAGCTTTACTTTTACTGATGACTAAAGAGCGTTCCGGTGGTTCGAGTCTAGGTTTTGGTGGACTGGTTTTGAGAGAAGCTGTGGGTGTTGTGCGGTTTCTGTTTGCTGCAAAGATACTTGAAGCTATTGAGATAAAAAAGGCCCAAGGTAGAGCTGGTCCTTTTGTCCGATATCTTGAGCTATGCCTTAAACGGCGCAAATAGTGCTGCTTTGTTGAGGTCGTTTATCTCACTTGAGTCAAACCAGCCCGAGGCGCTTGGTTTGAATCCAATCCTTCTTTTGTTATTTAGTATCCCTTCAAACAGTTCGCGTTCTGCGTCGTAAAGTGGTTTACCTCCAATTCTGACTCCTCTTTGTTTCATTGACTCGACAGAACTCAAAAAACCTACTTGTCTGGCAGCTTCCAGGATGGATTTTGTGTATATTGTATCTGTTGTACCTCTGTTTACTCTTTGGTTGAGGGAACCGATGTCGATCTTGGGAAATTTGAGAAATTCGACTGGATCATCCATTCTAGTACTTTGGTAAGAGGTGTTTGCAACTGCTATACCGGCTAGCCAATTTACTTTTGTGAGTTGAACTAGCTTTGTTAGTGTTTCCCCTTTAAGTTTAACCCCCCTACTCAGAGCCACTCCGTCAAGCATTGCTCTGAGCCCATTTGTAAACGGCTTATTGAGTCTGAGAAGCTCTTGAGGGTTAACAATTTTCTCTCCGGCTTTTTTGAAATCTGTGTCCATTATGGCGTCGTATACCTTTCCGGCAGAATACCAAAGTTGTAGGGCGTAGGGTATGTGCCTTGCGCCTCGGCCTACACCTTCGTACCAGCCTTTGAACTCTCCGTCCCGGCGTCTGAATTCCCATTCTGCTTGGCTCCATGGAAGATTCCCCAGCTCGATTCCTTGATTTCTCCACAACTCCCAGAAGGTAACTTTGTCTCCCCTTCTCCCTTCGGCTTGAAAAACGTCAAGTGCCGTTCCCACCATCGTGGGAAAACAGCCAAGAGTCGCTGGAGCTGCTACAGCAAAAGGGTTGTCTTTTGAGGATTCTGATAACTGTCTTAGGCTTATATACATGGCTTTCACCATATCGCTTGTGGAGTCGCTTACATTGAGGGCGATTGTGGCTAATCTTTTGGTCTCGTCTCCGCTACCATTTCTTACGGTTTGGACTTCTCCTCTACGTTGGGCCAATTCTATTTGTTCGTCTAGGAGAAAATTGTTTCCTTCCACACGACCCACTTCACGAAGCATTTTGGCCATGAAGCTGTCCGGGTTAACGCTACCTCCACTTACTCCATAGCGAAGATTTATATTCCAATGTTCGGCAAGTCTAAGGGCGAGTATCGCAGCGTCCCGGTCTCCAACTTGGTTTGCAACATATTCGATTTGTTTCTCTTGCATGTCACTATATATGGATGAGCCAAATGGGTTGGGCATTTTGTCGTTTTCTCTGAGTTGAGAACGAGGAGAGGGGTCGGTGACTCTTCCTTCAGCCATATCAACCCACGTTCGCAATGCCCTGTCCACCATTTTGCCCATTCTCTCCTTGCCGGGAAGAGTTTCAGGCATGCGACCAATTGTTCCGTATTCCCCGGCACGGGGAAAAACTGCCCAAGGGGCGGTAAACAGTTCCGTTATTCCCTCTATGGTTCCGCTGAATTTTTCGTGCTGCCCCCAGCTTTCCAAAAGTCGGGCAATCGCTAGTATTTCTTCGGCACTTTCAGACAGGGCCTCTGCGTATGCTTGTTTCTCTTCCGCAGTCCTAAGTCTTGTCTCGAATGCACCGGTTGCTTCCCTCCTGGCTTGGATTTCTGGTGGAAGATCGAGGTGTTGTTGCCATTTTTCGGCCTGTTCGGCCAGGGGTGTATACACATAAGTCATGGCCATCTGATGACTAAATGCGTCTGGTCTTCGGAGCCATGCTCTTTCTCTCGCTCGGGTGGATAATCTTACTTCTAGTGGGTCTTCTACCCGCGGTAAAGCTTCAGGGGTAGGCAATCTCCTTCTTAATTCGTCAGACAGTTCGGATCCTAGAGGGGCACCAGGTAGTCCTTCCGGTCCAGGCATACCTGGAGGGCCTGGGTCATCGCGTTCTGGCATAGTTGGTAGAGTTTACCACATAATGGTGCGGCTAGGGAACAATTCGGTGTTACAATAAATTACATGGTAGAGATACAACAACCCTTGAGACATCAAGAAGAAAGAATGAACTTGCGGTTGCAGCTTATCGGCCAGGTTGCGCGTTCTTTAGACATAAGAGACTTGGATTTCCCCGGTTCCCTTGTTAACCCAGATATTTGGAGTGCTTACTTTAATGAACAACTTAATGATTGGGAAAAAGGTAAAGAACGGTCAATGGTTGCTTATCAAGAGCTTTTTTGTGATCGTTTAGCGAAGGATGTTTCTGCTTTGCCATCCGATTATCGCGTTACCAAGTGGCTAGAGTATATGTTTGGCCTTGGTCCAAACGAGAAGTTGGACAAAGATAAATTAATTGGGCTTACAAATTTCCGAGAAGGTGCAAGACGAACTACGAGACTTGTGGCTCAAAACCCAGCCAATGTGGCGCCGGAACCAAATGCGATTTCTGAGACCTTACCTGCTGCAACCGCTACAGAAGATGCAGAAATAACTGCACCAATTTCAACTTTGGCTACTGTGGAGGATGTGGCGGAGCAGCAGGTGGATGCCAAGGGCGAGGTGGGTAATCTTGGGGAAGCAACGGAGCGACAGGCGAATGTCGGAGAGCCGCTTGGTGGAGAGGGTAACCTTGGAAAGGCTTTAAGAGAAGCGTTTGAGAGGGCTGGTAAAGAGATGCCTAAAGCTGGGGCGCAGGTCGCTCCACCCGCCGAGGATTGGGAGGCGGCCAGAAAGAAATTTTTTGAAGACGAGGAGGAAAGGCGGCAGGAGGAATTGAAGGTTGCCCAAGAGGAGGCTGTGCAGAAGTGGGCGGCCGATCAGGCCAGGCGAAGATCCGAGGCTTCGACGGGGGCGCAGGGAGAACCTCAGCAAGCACAGGCTGCGGAACCAGTCCGACCCCCAACCCCACCACACGTTTCCGCTCCGACACCCAAAGGGCCTGCTCCTGAGATACTGCGCAGAAGAGAGCAGGCGGCGGCCAGGGCGGCGGCGGCGGCGGCGGCGGCGGTTTCAGAGAATGGTGATGATACTGAACTGGAGGAGAAGATGGCCGGGTGGAGGACGGCTGCTGATGCCTATTGGAAAAAAGCTTGGCAAACGGTACCCGCTCGCGTAACGCCTCCTCAACCTACGGGTGGTTGGGGTAATGTTTTTAATGCTTTGTTTGGTGGCCAGCAACCCTCGGCTCCACAGGCCCCGGAATTGTCCGGACGAGATCGAGTTCTTTTAGGGGTTATTGGTAGACTTGTCACTGTGGCAATTAATCCTGCTTATGAAAAAGGTCGACTTTTGGTTGAGGTTGGTAGCCTGGTTCAAAACCTTGCTAGGTCCCCAAAAAACACAGGTTTGGGTGCTGTGGATCTTAGGCAGTATTTGGTGGGACAGGATGATGTTGTTGTTGGGTATTTAAAGGAAAAATACGGGCGAAATCGAGTGGAACTGGAGGCTTTAAGAAGGAGGATTATACCAGAAACTCAATCGGAGGCGCCTTTGGTAAGAAACCGAATGGATAGGGATGCCCTTAGTTTTTTTGGGTCATGGCTTATTGATAGAATCAAAAAATCAGCGTAGGGTTTTCTCCCTTTTTCGTTTTTGTGAAAACAGGTTTGTTGCAAAGCTATTTTCATATGGTAAGTTAAGGGTGACGTTAAAAAAGAATGCCTCTACAACAGCACCCTGTCCCACAAGAGATTTCCAGTTATGAGTTTCGCCTTGTAGGCGATATGACTTTAAAACAATTCCTGCAGTTGGCAGGAGGGGTTGGTGTGGCTTTTTTGTTTTTTGTGACTCCTATTCCCGCCTTTGTTCGTTGGCCTTTGGTTACTCTGGCAGCATTAGGAGGCGCGGCATTGGCATTTTTGCCGATTGAAGAGCGTCCACTTTCTCATTGGATTTTTTCTTTTGTAAAGGCGATATACTCCCCTACTGTTTATGCCTGGCAGGATGGGGGGTCTGAGGATGTTTACCAGCAAAGTTCGACAGTTACCGTGGGAGACGGTATTGTTTCAACTCAAGGCGAAGAAAAGGCTCAAGAATACTTGTCCTCTATTCCAAAGCCTTCCATAGTTGAGCCTTTTGAGCAACATGAGAAAAAATTTTTCTCATGGGTTCTTGATCTTTTTGCGCAAACTACCCAAATTCGCACGGCCCCCATACAACAACAGGCTTTTACTGAAAACTCTTCTCCTGTTGCGGTTCCCCCGTCACAGCCTGTCAAGGTTGAACCGACGCCTACTTCGGTACCTACCACTCCCCCGCCAAATGTTACCTATACTCCGCAAAATGTTGCCCCTGTAATGGTGAACCCTTCGGCGCAAAACAACGCGGCCCAGGCTATATTTAATCTTGAGGCTTCACCGCCGAATCCTCCTACTATCCCAAACACAATTACCGGACAGGTTTTAACTCAGGACGGACGGATTGTAGAGGGAGCTATTTTGGAGATTCGGGAGGTCGGTGGGAGCCCAGTCCGCGCGTTGAGAACAAACAAGGTCGGACATTTCTTAACGGTTACGTCGCTTAAAAATGGAGAGTATGAGATTGAAACAGAAAAGGATGGTTTGGTGTTTGAGGCGGTTAAACTGCAGGCAATAGGAGAGATCATTCCACCGATATTGATCAAAGCGAAGGGTTGACTCTATGACTAAAATCTTACCAATTTCTGCTTATGCGCAGCACCACATAATAGTTTCGGATATTGTTGAGGATATTGTTCTGACTAAAGATGGCGGAGCGGCGTTGGTACTTCGTTCTACGGCATTAAACTTTTCTTTGCTTTCCGAGAATGAACAAGAAGCTGTTACTCTGGCGTATGCGGCTTTGATTAACTCTTTGTCATTTCCAATTCAGATCTTGGTTCGTTCTCAAAAGAAGGACATCACTCGATATTTGAATTATCTGGACGAACAGGAGAAAGTGCAAACTAATCAAAAGTTAAAAAGCCTTATGCTTTCTTATAGAACCTTTATTTCGCAGACTGTGAAGAAGAGAAATGTTTTGGAAAAAGAGTTTTATATGATAATCCCCTTCTCTCCTTTTGAACTTGGGGTCACTCCGAGTAATTTTATCTCGACGGTAACTTCAAAGAAGACGAAGCGGCTTCCTTTTTCGAAAGAGTATGTAATCAAAAAAGCAAAAACGGTACTTTACCCAAAACGAGATCACTTGTCACGCCAGGTGGGGCGTTTGGGAATTCGAGTGGAGCAGTTGACTACAGAGGAGCTCGCTACTTTGCTTTTCAAAATCTATAATCCGGAAAACGTTGGCGATGTTCCACAAACACAACCGACAGCGTAAGATGTCGAACCAATAATGCAATTACCAAATCCGCTATCAATGTTTAAGAAATCTGGTGTTAACCACCCGACTACTGGGTCTGTCCCCACAAATCTTGAAAAAAAACCGACTACAAGTAAGTCGATCCAGGACATTATTGCTCCAAAGAAAATTGAGATTGATTTTGATTATATGATAATAAACGAAAGGTATTTTAGAACCTTGTTTATTTCCGGGTATCCCCGGTTTGTCTATCCTGGCTGGCTCGATCCGGTTATAAACTTTGACCATTCTTTAGATCTTTCTTTCTTTATTTATCCTGTCCAGGGAAAAGGGGTCTTGGATGACCTTCGACGCAAAATTACTGAGATGGAGGCTGAGATTGCAACGGATATTCAGCGCGGAAAGATACTTAACCCTTCGACAGAAGCAAAACTTGAGGATGCCAGGGGTCTTCAAGAGCAACTAGTAAAGGGGGCTGAACGGTTTTTTCAGTTTTCCTTTTACATAACGATTCCTGCTTCGAATTTGGAAGAGTTAAACAATATAACGGCGCAGGTTGAGTCTACTTTGGGATCTATCCTTATTGTTGCAAAAAAAACAAGTTTGAGGATGGAGGATGGATTCTTAACGACTCTACCTTTGGGGGAAGATCGGCTATCTATAACCCGAAACATGGATAGTACTTCTTTGGCTACAACTTTTCCCTTTTCGTCGGCTGAACTTTCTTCTGACCGAGGGGTTTTGTATGGGATAAACGAAGATAATGATTCTTTGGTAGTTTTTGATAGATTTAGTTTGGAGAATTACAACTCGGTTATTTTTGCTACTTCGGGCGCGGGAAAATCGTTTGCTGTAAAACTTGAGGCTTTGCGTTCGTTAATGTTTGGGGCTGAGGTTTTTATTATTGATCCTGAGCAGGAGTATCAAAAACTAGCAGGGGCTGTAGGGGGAGAATTTATATCTTTTTCTTTTGGTTCTCAGGCTAAGATTAACCCTTTTGACTTGTCAACCGTTCGGCAGGACGAGGAGAATCAACTTAGTCTTAAGATTTTGTCTTTACATTCTTTGTTTGGGGTAATAATGGGGACGCTTAATCCTTCGG
This sequence comes from Candidatus Blackburnbacteria bacterium RIFCSPHIGHO2_12_FULL_44_25, assembly GCA_001816455.1. Classification (GTDB taxonomy): domain Bacteria; phylum Patescibacteriota; class Microgenomatia; order UBA8517; family UBA10165; genus 2-12-FULL-44-25. Next base: position 30,577 of record MHCB01000003.1, on the reverse strand, counting down.
AGCAGGCGGTTTTGGACAGGGCTCTAATTGCAACCTACAAGGCTAAGGGGATAACACCTGACCCTACTACTCAAACCAAGCCGCCGCCTTTGATGGAGGATCTTTATAAGACTTTAATTGGTATGGAGGATCAGGTTAGCAGATCTTTGGCGGATAGATTAGAGAAATTTGTAAAGGGGTCATTTGCTGGAATTTTTGATCAGCACACAAACATTAATTTAACTAACCCTTTTACTGTCTTTTCGGTTCGAGATTTAGAAGAGGCACTTCGCCCAATTGCGATGTTTGTGATCTTGGATTTTATATGGACTAGGGTAAAGGAAACTTTGAAGAAAAGGATATTAATAGTTGACGAGGCTTGGCATATGATGCGGTACCCTGATACGGCGGCGTTTTTGTATTCCGTTGCAAAACGTTCGCGAAAGTACTACTTGGGATTGACCACTATTACCCAGGACGTTCAAGACTTTTTATCTTTGGACATTGGAAAAGCTATTGTTACAAATTCTGCTTTAAGGCTTCTCATGAAACAGTCCCCTACTGCAATCGACACTGTTGGAGAGGTTTTTAAGCTTTCTCAAGGAGAGAAGCAGTTACTTTTGGCGTCAGATATTGGAGAAGGGATCTTTTTTGCGGGATCCAATCATGTTGCAATTCGGGTTGTTGCGTCGGAAGAAGAATATAAACTAGTAAGCACGAAGCCTTCGGAGACTGTTGAAGAGAGGGAGGTGGAAAGAAAGACTCGGGACTCGGGACTCGGGACTCAGGGCAACCCAACACAGGCAATGCCAACACAACAGACTGCTCCTGTGGTGCTAGTTCCCGTAATACCACCTACTCCCCCACAACCGCCTTCGCAGCCAGCAGGGCCGATTTACCAAGTAGAAGAAGAGTAAGAACCTCCGATTGGGAATCGGAGAACCTTGCTGTATGCTTCGATAAGAACTTACTTCGTAAGACCTTGCCGCTTTGCGGTAGGAAACTACGCAACAGTCACTCTCAATTGTTTGCACAATTGGAAGAGTTTTTTGCCAAGTAAGGAAAACTATGCAAAAAAACTATTCAGTTCAATGCGGGTTTGGAATTTGTATGACATCCTCCCCGCTCTGAAGAGCGGGGTCTCCTCTAAAGGAGGATGACATATCAGCGTTCAATTCATCTCCAGACTGAAAGTCTGGAGTTTTCTTGAATGCTGCTATAAATCAGTAACATTGATTAAAATGCGATACAATTGGGCATGGCTCAGAAATCGCGTGGTTTGTTTGATTTAATAGGGAATGCTGTTTCTGATGCACGAGAAACTGTCGCTCGGAATTTTTTTCGTAAGCACGGACCGCGCCCAACGATCCCTACTAAAACTCAAGAGACTCCCCCTTTCCCTCCGCCACCAGTAGGCAAAGAAGTTACTCCCGGGACTGTTTATGATGCATCTACTTTAACGACACGGCCGGGTCGAATAAGATCTGGCGAGGAAAGGGCAACTGAACCTCAATCTCCACAATCTCCACAGACTCAACCGGCACAACCAACTTATCAAAGCCCGGTTCAGGAAGCTTTGTCTCAGAAATCTCAACTTGCGGCCTGGCAGTCTCTTCAGAAACATACACCGCAGGCTTCGGAGGGGCAAACTCCCGGGCCGGACGAGGAAGCGTTGGACCCTGGGCTTCAGTTTGTTCGGATGGGACCAACAAGGCGAGTTGCTCCTATTGTTAGTTCTCCTACTACTCAAGAGGGTTCGGAAGACTCAAGACTTGCAGAACGACTGAGAGAAAAACATGCTGCCTCAATGCTTCGGCTTGCTCTCAAGCCAAAAAGTTGGCAGGAGTTGATTTTGGACCAATTTAAGGAAATTTTTTCTCCTTTGACGTTTGGTCTCATACCACTACCCAGGTCTACACAAGAAAAATTGCAGCAAGCACTAGGGCAATTTGCCAGGGAAGAACCTCAGCTTGCTCAAACAGAGGAGATGAAACTTCTACAACAAGGTTTGCCGGATGTAAGCCGAGAGGTTGAAGTTCAAGCCACAGGGCAGTTGCCTCGCGGGGTCGGTTCGTATGTTTTAATACCACCAAGCCGTTTTCAGGAGGAAGATGCTCGGCCGGCTTATGATCGCCCGTCTTTTTTACAAATAGACCTGAACTCTGCTCGTAATTTTATTCGTGTCGGGACGCCAAGCGCTCCTGTTCCTACTCCTGGTTTACCGTTGGGTTCAACAATAAGACAAACTGCCGGATCGGCATTGAAGACCGCCGTTTCCCAAGGCTCAATTGGAGGACGAGGACTGGCTGCTGGGGCTATGCGCGGAGCCGGTTCGTGGCTAGGAAGACAGATGGCGGTTTTTGGTGCGCGTTTGGCACTCTTGAATCCTACCGGGGCAGCTATAGGTGGTGGCGTTTTGGTTGCTGTTCTTTTGTTGATCATATTGGGTAGTGGCTTTGCTGTCATACCAGGATTAAGCTCTATAGGCAACCAACACGCGGCGCTTGTGGCAGGGCAACAAGGTAGTGGTCCTCCGACTCCTCAAGGGTCACAGTATGTTCAGATAGATATAAAGGCTAGCCGGGTAAACATGAAGAACGAGGATTTACCTGTGAAGGTTAAATTTATTATAACAATAAAGGAGGAAAAAGAGCCGTTTAAATCTTTATCGGCAACGACGACTGTTACGGCAACTAACAAAGATGGGTCTAAGAGTATTAAGGGTGGCGATCTTAGTTGGACTACCGATAAAACAAAAGAGGTCGAGGTGGAGTTGGACGATTCGTTGAAAGATAGCAGTGTAACTATATCTGTTGTGGCGCATGCTGAGGTGGCAAGTCAAACCAACACTCAAACTTCTTCAAACAGTTTCAGTGTAATTGTTGGTAATCCTCCAGAGGAGTGTCCTTCTGAATGGCCTACGGCATTTGGTAGGATTACACAAGGCCCTGGGGGATCATTTAGCCATGCTGGTTTTGAGGCTATTGATATTGGACATGCTGACGGAAAACTTATTACCGGGCAGGGAGTTATGGCGACACATGGAGGTATTGCCACCAGACAACCTGATATGTATCCAGGCTATGGTCAATGGGTCACCATAGAGACTGTTTGCAGGGGTAAAAAGATTTCAACTTTGTATGCCCACATGAGGACTGTAGCTTTAGGAGCTGGTGAAACAAAAAAGGTAAGCAAGGGGTATGTTGTGGGTATAGTCGGGGCAGAAGGCGTTCCTCGTCAAGATGGTGATCCAAACCATTTACATTATGAGGTTCGAGGAGGTAAGATAGCTCCTTACCTTTTGTGTTCGCCTGATGTAGGAAGCATTTGGCCGCCGGCTACATGTAAACGTTGATTATGATGGGTTTTGTTAAAAAAAACTGGTTTTTATTCTTGATTACTGCTTCTGCTGTGCTTTTGTTGTTTCTGTGGATTCAAGGGAGATCAAGAGAGAGAAAGGAGGATTTACCCGACTTACCAGTTATATCTTATCCGAAGTTGCCTGGGCAGAGTGTTTTAACTTCTACTCAAGTAACATTTGTTTCTACTGTGCTCCCTACTCAGATGGCCGTGTATAAGACCTCTCCGCGGGCCATGACCCCTTTACAAGCAAAGGTACTGGCAAAAACGTTTGGGTTTCCTGAAGAGCCTTCTAACATATCTCAAGACGCTACTTTTGGAGATTATTACTTGTGGTTGTCGGGCTCACAAAGTTTATCTATAAGGCTTTCTCCTTTGGACATAAGTCTTGGTCAGGATCCGTCCCTTGCTTCTCCACCTACCGAAGGCGATCTTCCTTCTGAGCAGACTGGTATTGACTTTGTTAAAAACGTTTTAACCTTAAATGATTTGGATGTTTCGGGCGTTGACTTTGCTTTTGAAAAAACGGTGTCTGTATTTAACGATAGTTTACTGGAAGTTTCGGCAGACCCCACTTTCGACAAGATAAAAATTGTTGATACTAACCCTAAAACACCTCTTGTTTCAGCTTATTTGGGTAAGGATGGAAAAATTTATGGTTTGATTTATAGGAGTGGTTTTACGACACCCGTAATGCAGGTTCCCTATCCGTTGAAAAATTTAGAGGAAATAAAAAATGCATTTGTTGTAGAAGGTAAAATGTTAAGCCTTGGTGAAGCGTCAGAAACGCCGCTTCTTTTGGTGCCTAGCCAGATAAGTATTGAGCTTATTGAGCTGGGACTTTTATATTCTCCTGAGAACCCAACTGCGCTTTTGCCTGTTTACACTCTTGACGGGAAAGCGAGAACGGAAGCTGGGGAAGTCCCTGTTTATATTTACATACCGGCGGTTAAGTCAAGGTATGTTAAGAAATAAGGCTGATTTTAACTTTGTAGGCGAACGGGCATTATTATGTGTTTGTAGGAGTCGTCTTTTGTATTTTGGAAAAGTGTTGGTGAGGTCGCGCTTTGAGTTTGGATTAAAACACTGTCTCCAGTTATCGAGTTTAGAAAATCTAGAACGAATTTGTAATTGAAAGCAATTGTTAGTTCTTCTCCTTCTACACGCGAATCTATTGATATTTCTTCGCTTCCATAAAGATTACTTTCACTTGAAATACTTAGGCCGTCTTTTTTGAAACTTAGTTTGATGACACTTCCTGCCTCTTTGGCAAACACACTGGCTGCTTTGACTCCTTGCAATAGTTCGTCTTTTGATATTTCTGTTTTTACGGACCACCCCTTCGGAAGTACTTTTTGATAATCTGGAAACTGGCCCTCTATGAGTCTTGCTGTTAAAACTGCTTCCTCGGATTCAAATATAATTTGACCTTCTTTGTCGTTTAATTCAACATTAATGTCTTCGCTTTGGGGATTTAGAGATTTTCCTAACTCTTGGATAATTGTTGCTGGTAGAAGAAAACTTGTTCTTTCTTTGTCCTTCAAAACGACACTATTCTCGCTTTTTAAGTCTTTGTAAGACAGTCTAAAACCGTCTGTTGCTACGGCGACGGGATTATTCCCAATTTTAATGTATACTCCGCTTAAAACAGGTCTTGTATCCATTGAGGCTGCCGCAAAACAAACTTCTTTTGACAAAACTGAAATTGTTTCTTTTTTTAAGGAAAAAGACTTTTTATTAAGACTATTTGGGACATTGGGAAATTCTTTAGTAGACAGCCCCGAAACGCTGGCTTTGGCGTTTTGAGAGGAAACTTTTAGCTGTCCCTTTTCTTCTTCTAATAAAACTTGACCGGGGCGGAAATGGCTTATGAGTTCAAGTATAATTTTTGCTGGGACAGTAATTTCTCCTTCCTTTTCAATTTTTGCAGGGAGTTTAGTTGATATTCCGGTTTCCAGATTGGTTGCTGCTAATTGGAGTTTTCCTTCCTTTGCTCGGAGGAGTATGTTTCCAAGTATGGGGAGTTGGGCTTTACTGGAGGTAAATTTGGAGGCGAGCGCAACACTTTTTAGTAGGTCTTCTTGGAGAACAGAGAGTTTCATAGGACAATACACCATGGAACAGGGGGGGAAGTCAATACTTTCGGTTCCTTATATACCAAATTGTTGTTGTTGTAGAGAGTGTGGGGATGTGTAAAAGAAACCCAGAAAGTGGTGGATAACAGGTTTGACTCTTTTGTTGATAAGTTATCCACTTTGGTTGAGGGTTTGTGCAAAACTACCGTTTCTATTTTTCTTTATGGGGATATGCCTTTTTTAATCCCCAGAATATCTTCTTGTAATCCACTGTTTTGACCTAAGTTTTTAGATATCTTTTCCACAGCGTGCATTACGGTTGTATGATCTCTTCCTCCGACAAGCCTTCCTACTTCTTGCAAAGGCAGGCCGAGGTCGATTCTTAATATGTACATTAGGATTTGGCGTGGCAAGGCTATTGTTTGGGTTCTACTTGCCCCGAGAAGACTCCTTTTCCCTAAAGAGTAATAATCTGAGACGGCGTTGATCACTTGTTGGGCGGATAAGGGTTTTTTGAATGCCCGTGCTTCGCCGTTTGTGATGCCTAGAAGTTTAGTTACAAGATCTATATCTATTGTTTTTTCACCAAGCTTGGCTTCCGTGAAGAGTCTTGTTAAGAACCCTTCTATTCGGCGTGGACTGTCAATGTTCACTGCTATTGTTTGTGCAACGTCCATTTCTAGCTCTATTCCCCGCTCCTTTGCTTTGATTAAAGTAATTGCTGCACGTAGTTCAAAATCTGGAGGTGAAATGTCTATGGTTAAGCCAGCCTCAAATCGGCTTTTAAGGCGTTCCTCGAGCCTTTCTATTTCACTGGGAGGTCTGTCTGAGGTTAGGATTACTTGCCCGCCTTCTCTTTGGAGGGTGTTGAAGGTATGGAAGAATTCCTCTTGGACTGCGGTCTTTCCGGCTATAAATTGGATGTCGTCTACCATTAGGAGTTTTAAGCGACGGTATCTGTTTTTGAAGAGTATAGTGGTTTTATTCCTTATCGCATCGACTATTTCGGTTGTGAACTCTTCTCCCATACAATATAGAACCGAAACGTCCGGGTCTTTTTCTAAAACTCTTTGGGCTACTGCGAGCATAAGGTGGGTTTTTCCTACCCCTACCCCGCCGTAGAGAAAGAGTGGGTTATAGGCGTTGCCTGGGTTTCTGGCAACTGCCTCGGCCGCGGCATGCGCCATTTGGTTTGTTCCTGATACTGCAAAGTTGTCAAACGTAAAACCTTGTCTTATTCTTCCTTTTTTTAATGCGGAAGTGACTATTTCTTCTCCACCCTTTTTTTCTAGTGTGAAGAGCGGCTGATCTAGCTTTTCTTGGATTTGGGGGTTTTGTTTTACGACAAAAATGATGTCATTTTTAAGGCCTGTTATTTGATTTAAGGTGTCTTGTAGGAGCCCTACATATCTTTTTTCAATCCCGTCTGCAATAAAGGCAGATGAGCACCCAATTTCTATAATTTGTCTTCCTTCCCCAACTTCTTTAATTGAGGTTATGAAAGTTTGAGAAAACCATGTTTGATAGTTTGCAGCCGAGATCGAAATTTTTATATTCCCTAAAACATCTTTCCAAAGTCTTTTGGTGTCCATACTGCCAATATATACGGAGTTATCCACAATTGAGCAACCCTTAAAATAGCCGAAGCAGTTGGTTGGAAGTCATGGGGTGTAAGTTGCAGATGTCGGAAAAGAACGGTAGAATCTGAAGTGTGTCGACAAAGAGAACATATCAGCCGAGTAAAACACGCCGACGACGTAAGGTGGGTTATCGTACTCGTGGTAAAACAGCTTCAGGAAAGAAAGTCCTAAAGCGTAGAAGTTTGAAAGGGAGAAAGCGCCAACTCAAATAATCAATGCTTCCGAGACAAAACCGTCTGGTTCGTGACTCTGATTTTAAGTTACTCTTCAAAGTTGGGAAACAGATACAAGGTGATTTGTTTCGGCTTTCTTGGCTTTTGTCGGAGACATCACAGTTGGGTTTGGTTGTTTCTAATAAGATTTCTAAAAAAGCTACAGAGCGGAACCGGATAAAAAGAGTTGTGAGGGAGTTTTTCAGGAGTAGGCTACCAACTCTCCCTTATCCGCTGCGAATGGTGGTGGTAGCTAAATCTTCTGTTTTGGGTAAAACTAAGGGGGAGATGCTGACTGATTTGGAAAATATCTTTGGAAAGGTTTCTTTCTAGACGCTATGCTTAGATTCATAGTTATTAAATTGGTTGAGTTTTATCAATTTTTTTTCTCTTCGCCTGGGGGTTTTCTTTCTCTTGCCGGCGGGCAGGGTTGTCCGCAAAACCCGAGTTGTTCCGAGTACACAATTGAGAAGATAAAGAAGGAGGGCGTGTTGCGCGGGTTGCTTTTTGGGGGTAAGCGTATATTAAAATGTAATCCTTGGTAGACTCATGCAAATAATTTATCAACCACTACTTAACTTAATAATTGTTTTTTACCACCTCTTGTTCTCCAATTTGGGTTTGGCGATTATTGCCTTTACTGTGTTTATGAAACTTGTACTTACCCCTCTGACTCTCCCCTCAATGAAGATGATGCAGAAGATAAAGGATCACAATCCGGAACTTGAGCGGATTAAGAAAAAATATAAGGACGACAAGCAGAAGCAGTTGCAGGCCCAGACGGATTTTTATAAGGAAAAGGGTATTAATCCTGCCTCTGGGTGTTTACCTCAAATAATAAACTTTGTGATACTTATTGCTTTGTTTAACGGATTTTCTACGGTTTTTAGGACAAGTGACGTGACGGCGAGCTTGAACCAAATTTTGTACCCTTCTCTTAGAATTTCTGGCGAAGTTAACAAGTACTTCTTGGGACAGGATTTAACCCGTCCTGATGTTATTGCTGTTTCTGTGGTTCCTTTTCCCTTGCCTGGTTTGTTTTTAGTTTTTGTTGCATTGTTGCAGTTTCTTTCATCAAAAATGATGCTACCTGAGGTAAAGAAACTTGAGAAGGTTGCTAAAGCGACAACGGAAGTGTCTGACGATATGGCGGTGTCGATGCAGAAGCAAATGATTTATATGTTTCCCTTAATTACACTTGTTGTTGGTTTGAGTTTTCCTTTGAGTATAGTTTTGTTTTGGGGTGCCCTTTCCTTGTTTCAGGGGGTTCAGCAGTATTTTGTTTCAGGTTGGGGTGGTTTGGCTCCTTATGTGCGTCGTCTGAAGCTTTCTTCGTGAAAGTTGGTCGTGCGGAACTTGCCACCCCGCTCAGCGGGGTGGTAGAATAGCCTCCATGGTAATAAAAAAGGCAGTAAAGAAAAAGGTGATGAAAGCTTCCGTGAGAACGGTAAGTGAGCTTATTAGGTCGGAGGCGGAAAGGATTCTTGAGTTGGTGGGAATTCAGGGGTCTGTTGAGGTTACCCAGGACATGGAGAACGAGCTTTACACTGTTCAAGTTGATACTGATCAGGCTGCGATCTTGATAGGACATCGGGGGGAGACATTAGCATCTTTTCAGACAGTCTTAAGACAGGTTGTTTATCAACAGACCAGCTTGGCCGCTCGTGTTGTTGTGAACGTTGGTGATTGGCGCGACAAGCGGGAGGAAGTTGTCCGATCGCTGGCTTCGAGTGCCGCTGGGAAAGTTCGTGCAACTAGCATACCCCAGCATTTGTATGACCTCTCCCCTTCTGAGCGGCGGGTCGTTCACATGATGTTTTCTGAAGACCCCGGAGTTGTTAGTGAATCAGAGGGTGAGGGTCGTGAGCGCCACCTTGTTCTTAAACCCCGGTTGTGAGTGGTATGATGATGGTGAGGAGTGTCTAACCACCCATGTCCTTCTTTCGATTGATTTTTAGGAATACTGTTCTTCAAACTTCTGCTAAGGTTGTTAGTATTTTCTGCTCTGTTTTTCTTACATACTTCTTGGGGAACAAGCTCGGGGAAAGTGGTTATGGAGTATATGTTTTGGTGATGACTATAATCCTTTTTTTTGGAACCGTTGCTGATTGGGGTACTACGTTTATTTCGGTTCGAGAGGCTTCGATGAGTTCTTCAAAGGCAAATCGAAATTTAGTGTTTTCTACTGCTTTTACTGTTCGTTTTTTACTTTCTATCCTTGCCTTTATTTTGGTAAACATTATGGTTCGTTTAAATTCGGCTTGGGCTGGTTTGGTTGTCCCAACAACAGTTGCTTCGTTTATCTTACCCCTCCTTTCTTTGAAGACTTCCTTTGGCATAGTCTTTCAAACAATCTTGCGATTCGATTTTTCTGCATTGGTCGAGGTCTTCTCCACCCTGGTTTTTTTTGGTTTGGCCGTTTTTTTTGTTGTAAGCGGCTTTGGTTTAACCCCGGTTATGGCTTCCTGGGTATTCTCGACTTTCTTGGGTTTGGTTTTGGGATTTGTCTGGGCTCGAAGGTTCTTAGGGCCTTTTGCTTGGAGTTTACAAACGGCCTTAAAGATGCTTCGCGAGGCTGCGCCTACCGGGGCTTTGTTGGTTGTTTTTTCTGTTTATAACCGTCTGGATATTTTGGTATTGCAGCATTTTTATCCGGGTGCGGCTGTTGGGAATTATGGTTTGGCATATAAGATTTACGAAACCCTTGGCTTGGGGGCTTCTTATATTATGAATGTGGTCTTCCCCATTCTGTCGGCTGTTTATGTTAAGGACGGTTTAAAAGGAGCTTTTGGGAGTTACTTTTTTAAAGCCTTTGGTTTTTTGAGTGTTTTGGCTGTTGGTCTTTCTCTGGGTGTGTTTTTTCTTGCTCCTTTTTTGCCCGGAATCTTTCAGGGTAAATTTGTTGGGTCTGTTACTTCTCTTCAAATCCTCTCTGTTGCTTTGCTTTTTTCATACCTTAACCACTTAACAGGATACACACTAATCGCTATTGGTAAGCAGCGTGCCTCCCTTTTGATTGCTTGTGTTGCGTTACTTGTTAACTTGTTGGGAAATTTTTCTTTTATACCAAGGTATTCGCTTATCGCTTCTTCGTATATGACGATCGCTACTGAGGCGTTGGTTTTGGTATTATCTTCTGTTGCCTTGTGGTTTACTATTGGCAGAGCGTATTTTACGGAGAAAAATGAGTGATTATTTGATTAAAGTAAACTGTGATGGGGGTGCGCGTGGTAATCCTGGACCTGCGGCAAGCGCTTTTGTTGTTGCTGATTTGGGCGGAGGAGTTTTACATCAAGACGCAAAAGCAATTGGGAACGCGACAAATAATGTTGCTGAATACACGGCTGTTTTTATGGCTTTAGAATGGTTGGTTGAGAACTATAACCAACCGGCGCGCGTTCTTTTTTTACTGGATTCGGAACTTGTTGTTCGCCAGTTGACAGGGGTTTATAAAGTTAAGAACCTGGGGTTAGCGCAGATTGTTTTTGCGATCCGTCAACTTGAGAAAAAGTTTCTTGGGGCCATTCACTATCAACATGTACGTAGGGAGCAGAACAAGGAAGCTGATTGTTTGGTTAATCTCGCGTTGGACAAGCGGTGGCCTTTGGAGTGAGTGCTGAGGAAATTCCAAGCGTCAAATTTGTCTAATTTCACATCGCAGTAGCACATCTGGCTTTTATTTTTACCGCTATCTTTGTTGAAAAGGCGCGGTAATTGACCTACCATGAAGTTGGTATGACCTCTCCCCCGCCTTCTTTTTTTTCTGGTGTGTTCCCTGTTGTGCTGGTTGGGGGGGGTGCTGGTTTTGTTGGGTCTAGATTGTGTGAGGAGTTTTTAGCCCGCAAGGTTCGTGTCATTTGTGTCGATAACTGGCAAACCGGACTTCGTGACAACGTCTCCCACCTTCGTGGTAATCCTAACTTTTTTTTGGTCGAGGCAGACATCGATAAAGCCCGATTCGATGGAATCGCTCGCTTAGATTATGTTGTCCATTTGGCTGGTATTGATGCCTATATGAACGGCGAGGACCTGTCTATTGAAACTCTACAGACCAACTCTTTGGGTACTCAAAATCTTCTAAGTTTAGCTCTTGCGACCCGGTCCCGTTTTACCCTTGTGTCCACAATAGATATCTTTTCGGCGAATATCTCTTCCCAGACTGTTTCTAACTATTTTGGGGAGGCGAGGGCTCTTGAAGGTTGGTATTCTCATCACGAGGCTAAGCGTTTTGCTGAGGCTTTGGTAGCCGAGTATGGTACAAAAAAGGGCTTGGATGTTCGTATTGTTCGTTTGGGGGATGTTTATGGTCCTCGTATGCCTTTGTCCTCCGGAAGCCCTTTGGCTGAGCTTTTTAAGTCATTTATTTACAGCCGTCCTTTGAGAGTTTTCGGCGAGGCCTTTCTTTATCCTGTGTATGTTGACGACGTTGTGTGGGGGATTGTTCGGAGTGTTCTTTCTGGTGGTACCAGGAATGCCATTATATCTCTTGCCGGCGAGTACACGTCATTTGGACAAGTTGCTGAGGCTTTTCGGGCTGTTGCTCCTGGTGTTGCTATGCATTACGTAGGCCAAGATAGCCTTCCTCGTGACCAGATACCAAGGGAAGTTTTACGGGCGGGTAGGGAACTTATTTCTTGGGAACCACATACAACTTTGGTTGAAGGCATTGCTTCGACTGTTCTGTGGCTTAGCAGCCAGAAGGGGGGCTCAGCTTTGAGGGAGGAAGGTGTTGGCACTGACGCTCGTCCTGTTGTTTTTGATCAGAAAGTGCCCGTTCGTCGAGAATTCTGGCCGAAGGATGTTTTTAAAAAAACTCCTTTGGACTTTGGGGGGTGGGGGATGAGGTTTTGGAGATACAATAGTTTGGCTTTGTTTCTCCTTCTTGCTTTTTTTGGTTGGTTTTTGCTTTGGCCTTTGTTGGAGTTAGTATTGGGATTGGGGGACCTAAAGTTGGCGTACTCTTATGCAAAAAGGGGAGACCCGAAGGCGGAAGTTTGGCTGTCGGCGTCTTCTTTTTGGTTTAATCAGGCACAAGGCGGTTTTGGGTTGTGGAGGTTTGTACCATTTTTTTCTGATTCGTCTTCTAAATATGTTAGGCGGAGCGTAGTCTTGGGGGGCTTGGCGCAGATTTCCAGGCAGCATCGGGTGGCGGTTGTTCAGTTTCACAGGTTGATTTCTGGAATGTTTGGTGAATCTCCCGTTGCGTTGACTGCGCAATCGCTCGTATTGGGTAATAATTTGGCCTTAATGGGACAGCAGTTGGCGTTTCTGGATGCTGAGCTTTCTACCCTGAGCGAGGCTGATCGGACTTTTTTGGAGAAGTATTTACCGGGTAATTTGATGGGAGAACTTAAAAGGTGGAGCTCGAGCGCCTTTTCTTTGGCGGGGTTAGTGGGGGAGGCCCCAGATATTTTAGGGGAAAGGAGCCCTAGAAAATACCTTCTTCTTATTCAGGATAATACAGAACTAAGGCCGGCGGGGGGAGTTGTTGTTGGATATGGGCTTCTAACTTTTGAGAGAGGAAATTTGCGAGGGGTGGAGTTTAACGAGGCAAGTGTTGCAGACTCTCAGCTTTTTGGCCAAGTTAATCCGCCGGAACCTATCAGAAAGTATCTGGGAGATTCGACGTGGTTTCTGAAGGATGCTTTGTGGAGTCCGGATTTTCCTACTGCAGCCCAAAGGGCTAGTTGGTTTATCGAGAAGGAGCTTGACCAGAAAGTGGATGGGGTGATTGCATTAGATTTCGAATATCTCAAGCAGATGCTTGGTGTTTTTGGGGGGGTTGATGTACCAGGTTTGGGTAGAGTAACTTCCGAAGGGTTTTATAAGAAAGTGGTTTCTGGGCCAGCGGATTCGCGAGCTGGGGTTTTACGTATAGCGCAGGCTTTGTTTGAAAAGGTGGGGGAGGGTGGTGTTTCTACTGTGTCGAATATGGGCCTGGTTAGTTTGGAGGCTTTGGCGCAGAAACACCTTTCAATATATTTTCGTCAGCCAAGCGCACTTTCGGTTTTATCTGGGGCTGGTTGGAGTGGCGGGTTTGCTGGAGTCGATTGTTCTGTCGACCAGGCATGTGTTGCCGACTACATATATTTTTCGGAGGCTAACTTAGGAAAAAGTCAGGCTAACTACTTTCTTGATCGTACCTTTTCTTTGGATGTAGACTTCGACCAAACACAGGTATTACACAAGCTGACTATTGGATATGGGTTAAGGACCACCTCTTTGAGTTATAAGAACTACTTTAGGTTATATACACCCTTGAAAGCGGATCAGGTAACTGCAATGTTTGTTGACCAGGCAAGTGGCAAGCAGGAGGAGATTTCTCTTGACAGAGGCCAAGAAAAAGGGAAAAGTTTTCTTGGTGGGTTTGTTGAGCTCGCACCAGGTAGCCAGGGGCAAATAGTTTTGAGTTGGAGCATTCCTTATCAAGATCAGACTGAATATAAACTTTTATGGCAAAAGCAACCGGGAACTTTTGGAGACTCCCTTTGGGTTAATATAGCCAAGCCGGGATCTCTTTTGGGTTTTGTTTATCCAGCACCTTCATTGACAAGCAAATCAAGCATTAGTTACAATACGAGACTCGTCCACGATTTGGAGTTTAACAGTAAATGGCAAAAACAGTAAAGCAAAAATCCACAGGTCCTCTTATTCCGGGCTCTAGTTATTCCCTTGCGGCGGAAAATAGGGTTGTTTTGGGGAGGAAGGTTAAGCAGCTTCGAAGGAAGGGGATTTTGCCTGCAAACATTACGGGAAAGCACATAGATTCTATTTCTGTTCAACTGCGTTTGGATGAGTTTAATAAGGTTTTTTCTGGAGCTGGTGAAACTGGTTTAGTTTCTTTGGAGCTTGAGGGTAAGCTGCATCCTGTTTTGATTCACGAGATTCACTGGGATCCTGTATATGGGATCCCGCTTCATGCTGACTTTTTGGAAGTTAATCTTTCCGAAAAGGTTGTTGCTACTGTTCCTATTGAGATAATAGGGGAATCTCCAGCAGTCCAGGCGGAGGAAGGGGTATTGGTCCAGCAAATGCATGAGGTTGAGGTTGAAGCGCTTCCGGCTGAGCTTCCAGAGAAGATTGAAGTTGACATATCTGGTCTTGCTGCGGTTGATGATGCGGTAAAGGTTGGAGATCTTAAAGTGGATCGTTCAAAGGTTGAAGTTAAGGAGGAAGATCCAGAGAGAATTGTTGTTTCAATTGCAGCTCCTGCGAAGGAAGAGGTAATTGAAGAAGCTCCGGCTGCGGAAGGTGAAGTGGGCGAGGGTGAGAAGGTTGAAGGCGAGACTCCAGCTGAAGGTGGAGAAGAGACTAAAGAGGGTGTTGAAGAAAAATCTGAAGAGGAATAATGCTTTTTATGTGGTTGGCCACGCTTCGGCCATTATGGATTTTCCGGGGTGTGTTTTTTGCCAGAGTTCTTCTGTTGTGAAGGGCATGAAGGGGTGGAGGAGTTTAAGAGAGGTCTCTAAAACATATTCTAAAGTTGGTTGGGCTTCTTCTCTTCGGGATTTTGATTTTTCGATATAGATGTCTGCAAATTTGTGCCAAATGAAGTCATAAAGTTCTTCTGTTGCCAGGTGGAGTTCGAATTTTTCGATGTTCTTTGTAGCCTGTTCGATTGTTTTATTTAATTCTTCAAGTATCCACTTGTCGTCTTCGTGGTTACTCATTTCAGTAGCGGAATCTTCTGGTTTCAGTTCGATTGTGAACTTAGCGATGTTTCTTAGTTTGTTACTAAAGTTTCTAAAGTTTTTTGCACGCTCGTCCATTAATTGTTTTGAGGTGCGCGAGTCGCGACCTGGGGCAGAATAGGTATAGAGAGTCATTCGTGTGGCGTCTGTTCCCCAGGCTTTTATTAGTTCGTCAGGGTAGACAGCATTTCCAAGGGATTTGGAAAACTTTGCGCCAGTTAGCGGGCGAAGCATTCCATGGAAGAACATGTTTTTGAAAGGGACATTGTCTTTAAAACGTAGAGACAACATAATCATTCGAGCTATCCAGAGATACTTAATTTCGGGCGACGTGAGTTCAAAATCCCATGGAAAGTAGCGTTTGATCTCTTTGGTTTTTTCCGGCCATCCAAGAGTCGTAATTGGCCACATACCGGATGAAAACCAGGTATCAAAGACTTGTTCGTCTTGTTCCCAGTGTTTCTCGCCGCACGTCTGACAATCCTGTTTGCCGGCAGGCAAGTTTTTGCCCGGTTCTTCAAAGGACACAACCATGTCTTTACTTTTTCCTACTGCATGTCCAGGATTGCATTTTGAACAATACCAAACAGGAATTCTGTGTCCCCACCATTGAGATCTAGAAATACACCAGTCGTGGATTTTTTCCAACCAGTCGGTAAGTATTTTTTTGTAGTTTGTAGGATAAAAGTTGATCTCATCAATTCTCCCCAAAGCCTTTTTAGCCAATGGTTCCATTTTTAGAAACCACTCTTCAGAAACGAGTGGCTCAACTGTGGTTTTACAGCGTTCACAGATTGGAACTGAGTGTATAAGCTCTTCTGTCTTAATAAGACTTCCTGACCTTTCCAGTTTTTTGGCTGCTTCCTTTTCTGCCTCATCAATTTTTAGTCCTGCAAGATCTTTAGCAAGTTCTGTCATACGACCTGTTTTATCTATTACGTGCAGTATTGGGAGGGCGTGGTCTTTGCCAATCTCGTAGTCTAGTGGATCGTGCCCTGGGGTTATTTTAAGAGCCCCTGTCCCGAATTCTTTATCAACACGCTTATCCTCAAATATAGGAATAACGTTTCCATTAAGAGGGTTTATGGCGTTTTTGCCTGCGAATTTGGAAAACTTTGGATGGTTCTTGTAGATTGCGATACCTGTGTCTGCGAAGATCGTTTCAGGACGAGTGGTTGCAATGGTTATGAATTCATCGCCGTCTTGTATTTGGTAGTTAACAAAATCGCTTTTAGCTTGGCTTTGCTCGATTTGATATCTTACAAAGTAAAGCGTTTCTCTTCTTTCTTCGTACTCCATTTCGACATCTTCGATTGCTGTCCCACATTTTGGACACCAGGAGACAATATATGCGCCTTTATATAGAAGATCTTGTTCCCAAAAGGTTTTGAACTCTTCAAAAACCGCTTTTTGAATTCTTGGTTCAAATGTGAACACCTCACGGGACCAATCGGCTGAGATTCCCATTACAGTCCAGGTATTGTGGAAAGATTTATAGACGTCTTTTTTAAATTGCCATGCTCGTTCTAACCATTTTTCCCGACCCAGTTTGTGTTTTGATAATCCTTCTTTTTCTAGGAGTTTAGTTAATGTACCCTCGAATTGGATACCCGCATGATCTACGCCGGGTAGGAGCAATACATCAAATCTTTGCATACGCTTTGTGCGAGTGACAGCGTCTAAGATAGCGTGCTGCATGGCGTGGCCTAAATGAAGATCCCCGGTTAAGTTGGGCGGAGGCATGAGGAGAGAGTATGGGGGTTTATTGGAATCCGGATCGGCACTGAATAGGCCTTCCTTTTCCCAAAACTTGTATATTTCTTGCTCCTTTGTTTGCTGGTCTTTTTCCATTGAGGCTAATTATACATGGAACTGCCTAGACTGTGCTGTCAATTGTTAGGCTTGGGTTGGCCGCTATTTCTTGCCAGGGAACCGGTTTGTGGTTGAATTCTGCGGCTGCGGCTATGAATGTTGGGTTATCGGTACATAGCTTTGGTGGGGGAATGTGTAAATTAATTTGCAATTTGCAATTTGCAATTTGCAAATTAAACTTTTCGCGGAGGCGGGAATTTGCAGCTACTCCGCCCGCCACAAGCAGTGTCGTCATGCGATGTTCTTTAAGTGCCCTCATTGTTTTTTCAACAAGGCAATCTGTTATTGCTTCTTGGACTTCATAAGCAAGCTCGTTTACTGAATTGTCGTTAATCTCATTCTTGTTCTCGAGTAGCTCATATTCTCGCAATACGGCGGCTTTTAGACCACTGAAAGAGAAATCGTAATTGTTTTGATCAAGCATTGGTCTTGGTAGCTTGATGTTCAGTTTTTTTTCAGAAGGGTTGAACATTGCTGCGGCAGAAGCAAGGGATGGGCCGTCTGGACGAGGAAGTTTAAGAAGTCGGGCGGTTTTATCGAAAGCTTCTCCTGCAGCATCGTCCCTTGTTCCGCCTAACCAGACGAGTTTGCCGTGGTTTTTAAGTAGGACTAAGTCTGTGTGTCCGCCTGATACGACCAGGGCTATTGCGGGTAGTGTGGGCTCTTGTACGGCTCTATCAGGCGTTTCTAGCCAATTGGCATAGATATGACCTACTAGATGGTTTACTGGTACTAGTGGTTTGTTCCAGACGAAAGATAATGTTTTTGCTGTTTCCACTCCTACAAGCAGTGATCCTATTAGGCCTGGTCCGTAGGTTACTGCGATTGCATCAATCTCGTTAATTGTTAATTGTGAATCGTGAATCGCTGTTTCAATTACCGGAATAATACTTTTTATTTGTTCTCTTGCTGCCTGTTCGGGAATGATGCCACCAGTTTTTGCATGCATGTCGGCGGAGGTGGCTGTAACGTTTGAGAGAATCTTTTTTCCGTTTTTGATGATAGCTGCTGAGGTTTCATCGCATGATGTTTCGATACCGAGTATTATCATGATTTTCTTAGTCCTGAATAGTCTAGAAAGTGCTTGAATTGTTTAAGGTTGTGTGTATTTTCATCATCTGAGGCATTGTTCAGCAAAAGTCTTTCTCCAAAATCTACAACCTCGTTTATGTTCCAAAGGTGCTTGTAGAACGACACAACATCTGTGTTGATGGTTGTGTCAGCGGAGTATATGCGATAGCCACGCATAAATGCTTCCATGGTTTTTCCGAAAAACATTAAGTCTTTTTCTTTCGGCGCAAGGATTGGTTCGTCCCAATCAATTAGGTAGACGTCACCCTCTTTGTTGGCCATAATATTTCCAGGGCTTGGTTCTCCGTGACAGACAACGAAGTTAATGTTGGCATTTTTTAGTTCTGAACTTAATCTTTCTGCTTCGGCTAGTTTGTTTTCTATCTCTTCTTTGGCTGAGACTAGTAGATCCCACGCTTCTTTCACTGCGCTTTCTGGTGGTGATTGGTTGAGTAGGGTGATTGTTTTTAGAAGAGCTCCTTTTGAAGGAATAGAGAAGTCTTCCTTTTGTGGATAATCGATTTTGCTTTGGTGAATTTGAGCGAGGAGTTTGCCAAGAGCTTCGTACTGCATGTTGTTAAATTTGGTATCTAGTGCAGTTTTACCTTCTGTGAAGTTAAATAGTACGGTGGGGTAGTCGTCTATTTTTGTTTCCAACTTTCCATCTGATGTTGGGGTAGGATAGATGATATTTTGTATGCTGGCCTTTGTGTGGAGGTCGTGGAGTAACTGAAAACGATTAGGCGAGAGGTTTTTTGCTTTGTGGATTTTGAGAAAAAATTTACCATTTTTTGCTTCTACAATGTAGCACCACGAGGCTTCCCCTTTGGGTAGGAATGTCAGATTTACCGTAGATAGACCATACTGATCGTTCAAGATCTTAACTAGATTGTTGTTTGTGATATTAAATGGGGTAATCATTGAGTTGGGGTGCCGGGGGCAACAAGGTAGATTGCTTGCCAAGGTCGGTAGTTTGAGTAGAATGTTCTATTTTGTAGGACCTCGCCGTTTTTTGTGACCTTGTAATCGAAAGCGGCTTTTGCTCCGGAGGCGGCGTAGTCTATTTGTTTTTTTGTGCCGGGAGCAATGGAGGGGTCTTCTTGATAAAGTGGGGGAGGGGCGGGTACGACGTCCCAGATTCGAGGGGTGGTTATTGTTGCAACGCGGCCGTCTGAGGTGCCATAGAGTTCGAACACTAGGGTAGCGGTTTTTCTATTAAAAATTGATTGGATTAAGATATGCCCCAATGTGTCGTTTTTAATCTTTAGGTCTGCTGTTCCCGAGTAGACTGTGGCGTCTAGTCCTGGTTTTGAATCTTGCTCATAGTAACCTACCCTATACGAATGGGCTCTTCTTTCTAAGAGGGGGAGTCCTGCGTTTAATCCTGCCCGAAAGAGGGTACTTGAGACTTGACATACGCCTCCGCCATCTCCTAAGACGGTTTTACCTCCTTGTATAACATAGGCTTGTTGGTAGCCAGTGTAGGCAGATACATCTCCAAGAGCGTCATTGAACGAAAAATTTTCCCCTGGCTTTATTAGCAGCCCGTTTATTCGACTTGCTGCTAGCTCTATGTTGTGGATTCTGGAAGCGATTGAGCCGGCAAAGCGCGAGGTTCCTCGGCCGATCAACTCTTTAATTCCTAAGGTGTTAACGTCACCTGTTGCGACTTGGGGTTTGGTTCTTTTTGCCGGGACCTCTATCTTTTGTGATTGTTCGTCTGTGACGATTAGGTTTTCTATTCCTGCCTTGAAGGCTGTTTTTAATTCGTTTTGTATTGTTTCTACACCATCCTTTCCTGGGGTAAATTCTCTTACTTTGCCTTCTTCGAATACCAGTCTTGCGTCTTGAGGTGGGCGGTTTACGGATTTAGCAATATCTGCTACTACCACACCCACCCTTTCTTCTTTGAAGCCCTCTGGTGCAAGTAACGCGATGAGATCGTTTGTGTTGTAGGAAAGAGCTTGATATTCAAATGTCACCTTGATGGCTTTTTTTATAAGTTTTTGTGCACGCTCTCTAATTAATTCTGCTTCTTGGTCTGACAGTTCTGCCTTGGTTATTTTTATAGGTATCACAATAGGTTCAGATTTCACAAAAGCGATGTTTTTGTTAATGCTTTTTATAAGCAGTTCTTTGTCTGTCTCAGCGCCATCTTTTCCTTTGTTGACTATGGCTTCGTTGTTTTCTACCGAGATGGTTGGTTCTGTTGGGGGAATGTTTATTGACTCTTCGGCTTGTGCGATATACCGACCAATGTCTCCTTCAGTTGTGAAGGATAGGGGAATGTTGATTTTTTCGGATAGGGCTTTTAACTTTTGGAGGCTTTTTGTTTTGAGGTTGCCTGTGCGTCCTACCGTAAAAGCTTCTTGTATGGTTTTTTCGGTGTCGTAGTGGATTTTTAATTTTTCGAGAGGGATTTCTACTTTAGGGTTTTCAGAAATCAGGGTTACTTTGGGACCCTCGACCTTTTTTAAAAGCTCTAGAGCTTGGACTTGGGTTTTGCCACCAAGGCTTATACCTGCTACTTGCACGTTGGGGTAGAAACGATTCCAAAAGATTGTCTGGTAGGCTATTGGGATGGTGGCCCAAAAGAGTAGAGACCAGATGAGGGTGGGTTTCCAGATTTTCATCAGCATATGATACCATGGAGGTTGGGGAAACCCTTATGGATTCAGTACCAAAACAGCCTCAGCCACCTCAATCTATGGTACCAACTCCTCAAGAGGTTGGTGTTTCATCGGTTGTGTCAGAGCCTGCCAATTCTTCGCCGCAAATGGCGGCTGTTTCCTCTGATGGTGTGCCGCCTTCACGATTCAAAAACTTGCTTTCGAGATTTTCTTCTCGCACATTAATTGGTGTTTTGGTTGCACTTGTGGTTATTTCTCTTGGGGTTTGGGCAGCTAAAACATTTTGGCTTGATCGGGCTTCTACGCCAACTAAAATAAAAGAAATTGTTTGGTGGAGTACACAGTTTGACGAGGCTGATCTTGCTCAGGTTCTGAAGGACTATGAAGCAAAGTCTGGGACTCATGTCAGGTATATTAAACAGGCCAAGGAAGATTATCAGGACAGGCTTGTGGCAGCTTTAGCGCGAGGAGAAGGGCCGGACGTTTTCGAGATACACAATACGTGGGCGATGGTGTTGGAAAAATATTTGGATATTTTGCCCCCGGAAGTTTTGGATAAGACTACTTATGCGGGTACTTTTTATCCTGTGGCTGTGAGGGATCTTTCTCGGGGAGAAAGTTTTGTCGGGATTCCTTTGGAGATTGATGGCTTAGGTCTTTTTTACAATGAATCCGAGCTTCTCTCTTTGGAAGTTGTACCTCCTGACGAGTGGAATAAATTCAGACAACTTGCCTTTGATTTAACTAGTCGGGATTTGAATAAGAGAGTAACGCGAGCTGGGGTGGCTTTGGGTGAGACCAACAATGTCGACCAGTGGCAGGATGTATTGGGCTTGATGCTTACTCAAAATCGGGCAGACTTATCTTATCCACAAGGGGAGGAGGCTGTGAACGCTTTCTCTTTTTTCTTGAGTTTTTCCCAGAGTGGTGGTTCTTGGGATGAGACGTTACCTACCTCGACTCAGGCATTCGCGGAAGGTAGAACTTTGTTTTACTTTGGTCCGGCGTGGCGAGCTCGAGAGATAAAGGAAATGAATCCGGATCTAACTTTCAAGGTGGTTCCCGTTCCTCAGCTTGCTACTACCACCGTTGATCCTACTCCGATAACGTGGGCTTCATACAGGGTTCAGGCTGTTTCTAGCACAAGTAAAGCGAAAGTTTTGTCTTGGGAGTTCTTGAAATATCTGTCTTCTCGAGAAGTCTTGAACACTTTAGCAACAGGTCGTTTTGCTCCTTCGCGAGTTGACCTTGCTGAGTTGTTTTCTCAAGATGGTGTCTATGGGGCGTATGTTCGCCAGGCGCCTTATTCGTACAGCTGGTATTTGACTTCTTACACGAATGATGGGGCGAAGGGGATTAACACACAGGTTTCTTCGAAGTATGCCCTCTCTTTGGTAGATTATGAGGACAAATCTCAAAAACAGGTTGTTTTTGATGCTCTTGGCGCTTCTTTGGCAGAGATTTTGGCTAAGTATCCTTCTAGAAAGTAGTGGTTTGCAAAAATGGTTCCCTACTGGTGTTTTTTTCTCTTGAAGAACAGCCAGATTAGGATTCCAAGGATGGCAATTACGGCGAGAGCCTGGATTTTTGATTCCAAGTCTTCAAGTCCGGAGGTTATTGATTCGAAGGTTCCCACGCCGGCGTATCCGAAATATAGGAAGGTTAGATCCCTGAAGTAAGTTCCTATTAGGGTACCAATGAGGTAAGTGCGCATGTTAAGTTTTATTGCGCCGCTAACTACTGAGACGAGAGTGCTTGAAACGATAGGAAGGGCGCGAAGTAGAGTGAGAATGAAGAGGTCTCTTCTTCCGAAGCCGAAGTGGCGGCCGATGTTTTCTATTTCTTTATGGGAAACGCGCAAGAATTTTCCGAATCTTTTAACGACAAGATCTTCCGCTTTGTCTGATAGGATGTAGAGAAAGTAAGCACCAATTACCTTTCCTATTGCACCGAAACCTGCTAGCACGAACAGTGTTATTAGGGGCTGGCGTTGGAGCGCTGCAGTGGCGCCGGCGACTGTAACTACGGCAAAGGACGGGATGGGGGCGATTATTTCTTCGATGGCTGATCCGAAGAAGATAAACAACTCTAAGGGGACTTTATCGGCGTAGGAGGTAAGTAGTGTTTCAAGGGTTTTTATGAATTCCATGATTATTTTATGGTTCTTTCGTAGGAGACTACGCCGCCTGATTTAAGTTTAAAAGCTACAGAGAGTTTTATGTTTTTGACGTCTTTGTGGTAGGTGCAAACCTTGCCTGAGCAGGTTCCCAGGAGTATTTTTCGAGAAAGGGTTTTGTTGGTTGGGCCTACTTTTATGGTGCCACCTGCGCCTTGGGGACCTTTTGCAGAACCGTAGGTTAGTTCGTAGGAGATTGATTTAACCTTCGAAAGGTTTGCAAACGAAGCTTGGACTGACAGTTTGTTTTTAGGGCGGGATGCAGAAAATGTGGGGCTTTTTGATTTTTTAGACGTTTCTGCGTTTATCTGCCTCGGCATTAATGCATAGCCTGCAAAGACTAGAAGTAGAGGAAAGAGGAGCAAGAAACGTTTCACTTGGAAAGTATGGGGGAATTTCTCTTTATTTTCAATAGGTTTTTGGTATACTACCAACAAGTGGTGCTAGAACTGTCCCGCCGATAGCGGGATAAGCGCTCGAACTCCTTTGAGCAAATGACATGTCCACGTACAGTTTCTGTACGCGGTGTTGTAGCTGTAACCAAACAGTGTTGACCAAATGTCAGCAAAGCATCCCCCCGCTCAGCGGGGCTAGGGAGGGGATTCTTCATTAATTTAGTTTTCCCTTCAATACTTTATTTTTGTTTGCGTGCGCCTTTTTGCGTGTGCAGGGGTTTTATTATGGAAAGATTGTCTAGTCAAACTAGAAGAGTGTTTTTAGTTGAGGCCGGTGCGGCTGCAGGAGCTCTTCTTGCTGGCAGTTCTTTGCTGCCTGAAACTGTAAGGGCTCAAGATTATCCTGAGGATAATGTCCGGCCAGGGCGGGAGTTTGCTGGTGCTGCTAGTCGGTTTGGGTTGACTGCCGAAGAGTATCGTTTGACGGAGCCATATCTAGTGGAGGAGAATCGTATGCGAGTTTTGTATCAGACAGTTGCTTTGGATAAGAACTTGTCTACTGGGGAGTTTGTAATGGCTCCTTTGGTTCGCGAGTTTCACGAGAAGTGGGTGGATTTGGGTATTGATGACCCGTTGGTTTATGGTGTTGCCTTGCCTTTCCCTCAAGCCTTTGTTGACGATTTGCCTTCTGATATCCAAAAGTATCTCGAAGATCACAGGGCTCTTATTTCTGGGGAGGTTTTGGCTTATACGGAGTATGAGGGCATGGAAGCCTGGGCGTTTGAAAATTATGTGGTTCAGAAATTTGATGGACGGATTGAGAGATCTCTTGCGGGGCAATTGGCTGTTCAAGTGGGATGGGATTTCGGGTCTGTTCTCACCATACCCTGTTCAAGTACATGGAGTGAGTCGGAGCAGAAGGTTTGTTTGCCTGGCCCCACTTGGGTTGGAAAGGCTAGTTATTACTCTAACGCTGGGTGCTTGGGTTGTAGTCCGGGTCAGATAATGGCAAATGGAGAACCTTTTAATGAAAACGCGCCCACCCTTGCGTTCATGGACACCCCGTTGAACGTTTGGGTTAATGTTCGTAATTTGGTTACTGGGCTAGAAGCCATGGGTAGGGTGACTGATCGTGGAGGGTTTAAAATGCACGATCGAATAGCAGACTTGTCTTTGGGTTTGGCCAAACAAATTGGTCTCCAGACAGATCAGAAAGTTGAAATTGGTTTGTTGCAATGCTGACCATTGGTCTGTCGGAGGGGCCTTTTGTGTGTTTTTGGTGGGAAAAATTTTGGGTAATTTAGCGGAGTTTAACGGTGCTTTTTTTGGAAGAGTTTCAGGTAGAGGATTGGTAGAATGCCGATCGAGTTTATTAGAAGAAGAGCAACAAACCAATTCTTTTGATTGTTTTTACTGGCTTTCCAGAGGGCCATACCTTTCCAAACTAGCTCCCAAGTTGCAAGTAAAACTAACAGGAAGGTTAAGTTCTTGTCTATCGGGAGCATTTGAGAGAGATCGAGCATCTTTCTGTGAGTTCTGCAATTAGTATACCAAAAAACTGGATGTAACACAGACGGAAATTGCTATGTTTGCGGGGGGCGAAGGCTTAGTTCAAGAATTTTTGTGTGGGCTGAAGTTGGAGAACAGAGATAGCACAACCCCTGTTGTTAGCAGTGCTACTGCTACTGTTAGCCATGTTTGGGTGATTTCTGGTAAGACAGAGGAGGCAAGAATTCCCAGAAGGTTTTGGGCGGGCTCCTTGCCTGGTTTTATGAGGTCTTCGGCCGTGTGTCTTAGGAAGAACATGGCTAGTGTTGCAAGGATGGTAAAGATGGTTCCACAGATAATTAGAAGTATCCCTGTGCCTTTTAGCTTTTTGTTACCGCCTAGCTTGTAGTGCATAAAAAGTAGACTGATTAGAAGAAAAAGGATTATCGCCCAGACCAGTAGAAGGTAACTGCTTGTGTTTCTGGCTTGTTTCATCTGACTTTTTACACGATCTCCACCAAGGTTTGATAGTGAGAACGTTTCAGGTTTTTGAAGGGGAAAGTAAAGGACTATGTCGTCTGATTTTCCGTCAACGAAGTTTGCTATTTCTTTTAAATTTCTCTCGACGATACTTTCGGCGAATTCGGGAGTTATTATTTTTACTACTTCTTCGAGACCTTGCTTTTCTTCTTTATCGAGGTCGTCTTCTCCTTCGGCTATGCTTGAGTTAAGAAGGATGGGGACTTTTGAATAGGAGTCGTGTTTTTTAAAACTCTGAGTCACAAAGTTGTAGTTTAGAAGCTGGAATTTGACGGAAGTGAGAACCAAGAAGATTCCAAGGATAGGGATAAAAAGGATACTTAGGAAGATTCTTGATGAGAGTCTCATAAAGAAACTATATCAGATATTTTGTGACTTTAAGAAAATCTTCGTCGTTTTTAGGTAAGCTCGAGGACATGCTAGTGTGCTATTTGTCGATGATGAGGTACCCTTGGTTTTTGGGGTTGAGGTGGTTGTGGAGATCAAACACTCCTTTTTCCAGGGGGGTGAATGCGTATTCTTCTTTTGGTTTGATAATTCTTTCTTGGAATCCGCTTAGTGTTTTATGGTTCTCGTGCCTTCCTACTGCTATTTCTGCTGGCTTTTGTGAGCTGTTTTTGATCTTTACCGAGTCACCGAGGTGGATGACTATAAATTCTGGGGCGAACGCCTCTCCGTCGTAGGAGATGGCGTGTTTTGTTTTTTGGGTTTTTAGAAAAAGTATACTGGCGAGTACTAAGGCGAGTACTAAAAGGGAAACTGCACATATCTGTAATAGAACCTTCCTCTTTTTCTTTACACTGGTCATGGAGCAGTTGTTGGTGCAGGTTCAGAGGATGGAGCAGTTGTTGGTGCGGGTTCAGAGGATGGAGCAGTTGTTGGTGCGGGTTCAGAGGATGGAGCAGGCGAGGATGGAGTACTTGTAGAGCTTGGTGGTGTGTAGGTGGAAGTGCTTCCCCCTCCGCCATCTGACATACACCAGCCCCCCGAATCTGACATCCAATGGTAGCCTGAAGGACAGGAGCCGCCTGAGGTGCTTGACGAGGAGCTGCCACCGCCATCTGACATGCAATATCCTCCGTTATCACTCATCCAGTGAGATCCAGAAGGACATGACCCTGAAGATGACCCAGAGGTGCCAGTTGTTCCGGGAACGGGTGTATAGGTATTGCCGGTGGGCCTGCAGGAGCATGTTCCCCAATCAAACCATTCACTACTTCTACAGGTTTGTTGAGTGCAGGAGCCAGTGGAAGTATTATACCCTGAGGAATAGGAACCTGGGGTTGTGGTGCTGCCCCCGCTGTAAGTACTAGCACCTCTGCAAGAACAACTACCATAATCCCAGTAAGAACTATATCCACAACCGCCCGAAGGGGGTTGGCAATAGCTTCTGGAGCGGGCAGCGGTATCTGACCAATTTCCACCCTCATAGTTGCCTGCAACGCACTTACCGTTATCCCAATAGTAACCTGGAGTGCAGCCGTACTGGTATGAGCTGGGAGTATCGGTAGGACTTGTGCGGATGCAACCCTGGCCGTCCCAATAGTACCCGGGGCCACAGCTTGATTGAGTTAAGTTGGGAGAATAAGGAATGCCACCAGAAGTCCCGCTTGGCACATAAGTATTACCATTTGACATACACCAACCGCCGGAGTCAGACATCCAGTGGAAACCGGATGGACATTGACCCGGAGAGATAGGCGCGGGCCCTGAACCCGGTACAGTGCCTGATGGCGGATTAGTAGTGTAATTGGTAGGAGCCGGACCATAATAACTGGGCGCGCCATATGAGTAAGGAGACGAAGAATAATTACCTCCTGTGGGATAACCGTAAGTAGCAGGAGGAGCTCCCGGAGCAGTATAATAAGGGCTGTAAGGAGTATAACCAGAACCTGTACCTGTTGGGGTATAGTTATAAGATGGACTATAATTTCCACCATTGCTCATACACCAACCACCGCTGTCGTACATCCAATGATAGCCGTCAGGGCAAACCCCGGCACTTTGGGCTTGTGGTCCCTGACCATAGGTATATGGTTTTCCGTCTTTATCAACAGCGGGAGTGGGCGAGGTAAAATTAGCAGGCCCATTGGAATAACCACCATAGTATGAGGCGATTGGTATGGACGCACCCGGAGCAGGACAAGGAGTATTAGCTGGGAAAGGCGGAGTAGGCAGATAACATGCTCCTGCTTCTTGTCTTACACCCAAACTAAATGATAACGCTTCAATCCTGGCCAGATCAAAAGGCAGGGCGGCATTAGGATTTCTTCTTTTAAAATCTCGCACCTGCTGGATAGATTGACTGGTAGGTCTGAATTCTTCCTGAAGTGTCGCCACGGCAAGCTGTACGTCTTTGCGATTCTGGAAATCTTCCAGTCTCACAATATCGGGACGGATAGTTTGAGTTATTTCATCAATCCTGGTTAATCTCACATAAGGGCGGATTTCCGCGGGAATTTCTTGACCCGGCTCAAAGTTTTTTTGGAACTCGCCCAGTTTTGTAACAATATCCTCATTTTTTTCTACCTTTTGATTAATATCATCCTTCTGATTGGTAATGTCGGCAATTTCTGCCAGTTTGGAAAGTTCTTCCAGCTCAATTTGAGCTCCGCTGTCAACTTTATCAAAATCATCATTCAAAAATACCACATCATCTCTTCCCAAACCTCCAACATTTGAAAGATTAGTCAATTCTGCCCTGACTGCCACCCGGGAATCTGCTTCCAGCAGTTTTTTCTTATTCTCCTCGGAAATCATCTCTGCCGGCAAGGCCTCAATTTTGGCCCTAACATCATCAGGAATAACCGGCTCACCCAAAACATCAGACGCCCTGTCAACACCTAAAACCGGCATAGAAATAGCAGCTTGAATCAAATCATCATCTTCTTCTTTGGCCCAAGCCGACAGCTTCTGCAACATCAGGTTTTGCTCAACCGATCCATCACTTAAGCGTTTGGCAATCTCCTGCTTGGCCCCCTCGGAAAGACCCTCCCGAGGTACATCAGCCACTATGCTTTGCATCATCGAAATATAAGAAGTAATGGCAGCTTTTACTCCTGCTTTATCATCTTTTTTCAAAGCATAGGCTGCTTCAGCCAGTCTTTCCTTGGCTTGAGATAAACTAACTTGCTCTCTGGCTTGAGGAGTAAAAGCAAATGTTTTTTGCAAACCCTCACCCCACTGTTTAACAAAATAGAGTGGATTGCCGGGGGGGACAAAAGTAGGTTGCGGAATATTTATTTCCTTAATACCCCCCTCAATGGGTCTGGGCATAGTACATTTACCATCCGACCAACTCCAATAAGCATTAGGATCTTTACAAGAAGGCACGAAGTCGTCGGGAGAAATAAATCCGTCCGTGGGATAGAGAACACATTTGAACTGACTAAAAGAATAGTACTGATTGCGCTCGCATTTGTAATCTGTGGAATCAGTAACTTTTTTGCCATTATTATCCCATACACAACCATTTGGCGCTTGGTAGGATGATTCTTGAGGACAAGACTCTGAATCCCCCGGACCCGGAGTAGGTAAAGGGGTTACTTCGTTGTCAGAGATTTGACAACTTTGGCTCTGCCATACCCAATTATAACCTGCCGGACAAACAGGAGAAGCATCATCTCCAAAACCCCCACCACGTTGATTTGGCACACACTTTTTAGCTGCAAAAGAATAGTACTGCCCCGCACTGGAACATTTATATTGGTCATAATCATTAATTTTGTTACCCGAATCAGCCCAAACACAACCTTCATTTGTTTTAAATGTAGCACCCACAGGACAGGTGGCTAAAACAGCATCTGTAGGCGACGGCGGTTGAGCTCCAAATTGACCTCTGTTAATTGGCCGGGCCGAACCACTGGCCGCCAGTTTATCAAAAACCCCCTTCAAATCTTCTCTGCCTGTTAAATCTTCAGGTTTAATTAACGAGGTATCAATACTCTGAGTCAAGCTTTTTTCTCTTTGACTTAAAACATCAGCGTTATTTTTAAGGGTGGGAGTTTGGGCCAAATCAGTTTGGACTGATCTTAGGTTTTGCAGCTCCTCTATTTTTCTAACCTCTGTCAATTGGTTATAGTCACCAGGAGCATTTAATAGTTGGGCTTCGTCTAATTTTTTGGCGTCTGCTGGCGGAAAAGCACCAATTTCTGTAAGTTTTCGTATTCTTTCTCTTACCTCTTCTCTTGTTTTTGCTTGGGTTAGTTGCTCTACTTCTTCGGGAAGAATAAGGCCTTGGGCTTTCATATCTTGTAAGCGGTTGGCTAGTATTGCTGGAAGTGGAAGTCTACCTTGAACATCAGCTGCGATGTCCGTTGCATTTTGAGCAGTTAGTATCATATCGCTTAAGATGGTGGTGTCGTTGGTTGCCGGGGGAAGTAAGCCTTTTTCAAAAACCACGCCGTGACGAGCTGCTTCTGATTCTAATTTTTCCGCCAATTCAAGTCTTCTGTCTTCTGGGATTGATGAGGAGGTTTTTATACTATTGGAGACTGAATCTATTGTTTGCTGGTATTTTTTAAGGGTTTGTTCGTATAGGTTTGCCTTTTTTGTATCTTTACTTAGGGCATTTGCCTCTCTTAGTCGTTCGTCGGCGTATTGCATTTTAAGCTCCACGCGTCTTACTGGATCGAAAGCAAAAAAAGTACTTACTCCTTCACTGAGCAGTTTTCCTAAGTAGGTTGGGTCTCCGGGAAGCGGACCGTTGTACTCTGTTAGGTATGGTGAAACTTCTGGTGGAGGGGGAGTTGGTAGTGGACTTGGAGTTGGTGTGGTTTCGCTCGTTCCTTCTGATGAGGGAGTTGGTAGTGGACTTGGAGTTGGTGTAGGCTCTTGTTGAAGTTGGCTTGTAAATGTTGAATTTTCTGCTACAGCTTGTGGGTAAAATCTTGCCACTTCTGTTTGTTGTTCTGACGGGAAGCTAGTAAAGTCTATTTTGGTTGCTAATTCTTGAGCTCTTGTGTGATATAAGTACGGGCGGATTTCGGTGGGTGGTGGGGAATCGCCAGGCAGGTCTTGCCAGGCTTTTATTTGTTCTTGTAACTCTTCGGTTGGCTGCGGATATGTTTCGTACATCCTGATTTCAGCAAACTGAAGGATTGTGCTTGTTTGTTTGTATGTTTCGGGGTAGTTTGTAGCAACTGCTTGGTCAAGTTTGGCCAGCTCGGTTGCTGGAAACTGGCCAGAAGCGGTGAATTTATCAAGTTCACTTCTGACGCCGGCTCTTGTACCAAGCCCATAGATTTTATCGCTTTCTTCCGGAGTTATTAAACCTTGTTCTTTTAGCTTTTGAATACTTACAGATAAATCCTGCGGTATTGGGGGCTCCCCTTGGACATCAGCTGCTGCATCCAAAACTTCTTGGGAAGCTTTTTCTGCTTGGTTCCAAACTTGAGAAGCAACTAGTGGGGAGGATAGAGAAAGGTTTTGGATAAGGAGAGTGTTGGC
>MHCB01000002.1 GCA_001816455.1 Candidatus Blackburnbacteria bacterium RIFCSPHIGHO2_12_FULL_44_25 | reverse complement strand
CAAACCGCGCTCGAACCAGACGGTCGCGGAAGCCACTGGTTGAGGCTCAACAAAACTATGCTTAAGGCCGCTAAAGCAGATGTTGGCGACACGGTTACGCTTATAGTTGAACCGGCAAAAGTTTGGCCGGAACCCGACGTTCCATCGGATTTGAAGAAAGCTCTCGCTGACGCCCCACAGGCACACAAACTATGGAAAGAAATCACGCCAATGGCCCGTTGGGATTGGATTCGCTGGATAGGCTCAACTAAAAATCCTGAAACGCGACGGCACCGAATTGAGGTGACATTCTCAAAGTTCAAGGATGGGAAGCGAAGGCCATGTTGCTTTAACCGTACCATATGTACCATACCCAATGTGTCAAATAATGGGAAGCTCCTCGAGCCGACACAAGAGACTGCATAGGTCGTTCCACTTCTATCCTACATTTTTCTCCTAGAACTGATACTCTGAGATCAGTGAAAGCTTCGCGTAAGCAAAATGGATCTGTAATAATTCCAATTTTAATTGTTGTTATATTGGTTGGCATTACTGTTGGTGTGCTGTACCAAACAAAGAGTAAAGATACCGGCACTCGATTAGCAAACACTCTTGAGAATAAAACGAACCCATATCTTGGCGTCCCCTGTACCTCTAGTCCAAAAGTACAATTTACGAACGATTTTACCGAAGTGGATAAAATCAAAAGTGTTGAGCCTACTATTATTACTCCCGGAAACCCAAGACACAGGGCTTGGTTAAATATCGCCTCTGGAAAAGTTCCAGTGTATGCGCCAGTAGATTCCGAGTTAGTAAATGGTGTATACAAAAACGCCAGAGGAGCCTTGGATTATGATTTACACTTTCAAGTTTCTTGTGAAATCTGGTATCTGATAAACCATGTGACCGAGCCTGTTGACAAAATCAAAAACGCTTTTCCAAAAACACCCCAAACAGATACCCGCACAAACCCTCCTCTTAAAGAGTCCATTAATTTCAAAGCAGGAGAACTATTGGGATACACAACTGGTACCCCTCTTGCGCACAATTTTGATTTTGGAGTGTTTGACTTAAACAACTT
The DNA here is from genome assembly GCA_001816455.1 of Candidatus Blackburnbacteria bacterium RIFCSPHIGHO2_12_FULL_44_25. GTDB lineage: Bacteria > Patescibacteriota > Microgenomatia > UBA8517 > UBA10165 > 2-12-FULL-44-25. The sequence goes on along the minus strand of MHCB01000002.1, from coordinate 9,763 downwards.
TAATAAGGGATTACCTACCGATGAAGGGTTAAAATACGGCAAAGAAGCAAATTTCATTTGCCCGTTTGATATGCTACCAGAAACCATAAAAAAGAGCTACTACGCAAAAATCATATCCTCCGAGAAGCCGTTTACGAACTGCAAAGATTACTAAATAAAGTTTAAGTACTTTGCGGCTCAAAACCAAATCTATTTAGCGGTTTCTAATTGAACATAACAATCTTCGTCGCAAGATACGCAGATGTTCCCAAAATAAGAGGATAAACAATCAATAAAAATACTTTTGATATACTTCAGTAATGGAAACAGAATTCGAAGCAACATTTCCCAATATAGACAAGAATGTTGCAAGAGAAAAACTTAAAAGTCTCGGCGCCTTACTAAAAAGGCCTGAATATACCCAAAAAAGAGTTGTATTTAATCTTCCTACGGGTCACGAAATAAAAGGTGGGTGGTTACGAGTACGAGATGAAGGCGACAAAACAACAATGAGCCTTAAAGTAATAAACGGAAGCCGGATTGAAGACCAAAAAGAAATTTACCTTGAAGTTAGTGGTTTCCAACAAGCAGAATTGTTTCTCATGTCCATTGGTTGTGAACGAAAAGCATACCAAGAAAGCAAACGTGAACTGTGGATACTAGATAATGTAGAAATTACCATTGACGAGTGGCCATTTTTAGAACCATATATGGAAGTAGAAGGAAAATCAAAAGAAAGTGTCAAGCACGTATCAGAAAAATTAGGATTTGATTTTGATAAGGCCCTCTTCTGTTCTGTTGCCAAACTATATAACCTCAAATACGGCATCTCTGAGGATATTATAAACAACCAAACTCCAGAAATAACATTTGAAGGAAAAAATCCATTTGGCAAAAACGAAACGAAGTAGAAGGTTGGATTTTTCCAAAATTAAACCAAATTTTCCCCCCCAGATACAAATAACAGTAAAAAAGGTAATTTCCTCCAAAAAAGTGTATAATACAAACAAAGAAAGGAGACACAATGAACGGAACTATTAAAACAAAAACCGATAAAGGATTTGGATTTATTTCCCGAGAAGGAGAAGAAAAAGACCTTTTCTTCCATTCAAACGATTTAGTCGGTGTTACTTTTGACGAGCTTCAAATTGGAGCAGCTGTCACATTCGACATCGTCAACGGTGAAAAAGGCCCAGCGGCCAAAAATGTAAAACTTGCCTAAGTTAGGTAAGCCCAAGCATTTGCAAAAGCCCCGCATCATGCGGGGTTTTTGTTTTAACAAATTTGACTTTGCGAAAATAAAAAGACTAGAATTGCCAAGTGTCATATTCCCTATTCCTCACAAGAGAAAACGATTTAGAAATACCCCCAGAAGAACTATCCTCTACCTTTAGTAATATCTCACAAGAGCAGCCCGAAATTAGGTTCGAGCCCCTTAACGAAACAAAAGACAGCTATAACGTTTGGTTTAAGGAAAACGAGGAAGAACTGGACAAAGTAACAATCGATTATGAAACCTCCGAAACCGGCGAAAGAGAGTACAAAAAGATAGTTGTTGGTTCTAATCGTAAGTTTATTGGCTACATCGAATGGGTTGCTTACTTACTAGCCCAAAAACTGAACTTGAAAGTTTTTGATCCACAACCACCTTTTAATAACTACGTAAAAATAGAAGAACTAAAACACACCCCAGAACAGGCGCAAGCCTACCAAAAACAATACGAAGAGAAGAACGAACATAAAAGTTAGCCTACCACCAAACATGGGAAAAGAACGAGGGTCTTCATCAGAATTTATGCACAAGCCCGGAGACATGCTCCTCTTAGATGGTGTAGTACACATCGTAAAACATGTAAGTTATGAAGAAACTCCAGCCGGTACCGACGCTGAAGGATATGAAGCAGTCTGCGGAGCCGGATCCCAAAGTTGGGGCATGCCAGGTGTCGAAATGGCACAATTTGCCTCTTCGTTAAATAGTGCCCTAAAAGCAGGAGCAATAAAATGTGATCCTTGTTTTAACCCCAAAGAAGCAAAGTAAACTACTACAAGAAAATAACACACTCTTCTACTCATCCACTTGTTGCATACAGACGAAGACACAGTAAGAACTCTATCACTTCTCTTACATGCGTCTTGCTGAATCAATAAAAAAAGAAATACAATAGACAATATGGCACAACTTAGACCATACCTACATTTCGACGGAACAACCCGAGAAGCTATGGAATTCTACAAAGAATGCTTAGGCGGAGAGTTAGAACTTCAAACCGTCGGCGAAACCGAATGGGCAAAAGACATGCCTGACATGCCCGGAGCAACGCCAGAGAAAATCATGCATGGGACCCTTACAAAAGATAATTGGGTACTCATAGCAGCCGACATGATGGACCCGAGTTCATTTAAAAAGGGTGATACTGTTTCTATTTGTTTAGTTTGCGAGAGTAAAGAGGAAATAGAAGACCTCTACAAAAAGCTCTCCGAAGGCGGAGACATCTTTATGGAATTAGATGAAACACCATTCGGCACCTTTGCCATGTTTACCGACAAGTTCGGCACAGAGTGGATGCTCCAATTTGACGAAGACAAAAAGTAATTCTGAGGCACAGACATTATTTGGACGTTTGGTATAATCAACCTTGTGAGATCCCCTTTCCAAATCAACCCCCTAACTCACGATCAATTTGCAAATGCAGTAGAATTTGTAGTACAAGCAGGCCTTGATACAAAAGAAGAAGTTGAGCACCATTTAAAACACTTGGACGCGCACTATGTTGCAGTTTCTAACAACAACGTGGTCGGTATTATTGGGTGGTACCAGGACAATGTTCACTATTCAGACAAGGCAATGGGCAACAAGTTTCCCGGCGAGCAAGCTTATTGGGTTGGATTCTTTGCAGTAGACAAGAATTATCAAAATAAAGGTATCGGGACAGCACTACTTAATAAACTAGAAGAAGTGCTAAAGAAAAAACATGTTGATACACTTTGGGTTAGTTCTGTTCCTGAAACAAAAGGTTATTACGAGAAAAAGGGTTTTCTCTTGGTTTGCGAAGGCCAAATTGGAAATAAACAAAAGTTCTTTTTATCCAAAAGACTTAAATCAAAATGACCACAGAAAGAACAACGCAAAAAAACTGGGACTACCTGATGAGCGAGTTACCACTAAATACAGAAGACGTGGGAATCAATGGTCCATTTTACATTAGAAACAACGGAGATTCCTGGTCAGTAGTTATCCTAAATCCCGTTCCTCTCTCCATCAGCGGAGCAGGCGCACGCAATATCGCAGTTGAACTTGCCAACACGTTTAACGCAAAAGCGCCGGCAAACTACGAACCTTTAGAAGGACCATTGCCTTCAAACATAGAAAGGGTACCAACGGATGGGCCAATCGCGGTTAGATGGAACAAAGACCTTTGGTCTGATTCTTGGTCTCTTGTCGCCTTAGATCGAACACCTCTTACTTTTAATGGAGAGGGAGCAAAAGATCAAGCACGAGACGCAGCGCGCACATTTAACCAAGTGTGGGAAGACCATTTTACAATCCTCCGAGAACAAACATGACTCCTAAAAAACTAGTCTTCGTCATCCACAAGCACGATACAGTAAGGCCTCATTTTGACTTTAGACTTCAAGCCGGCACTACTCTACCCTCTTGGGCAATCCCCAAAGGCCCAACCCTCGACCCAGCCTTCAAAAGACTCGCAATGCAGGTAGAAGACCATGCGCTCTCCTATAAAGATTTTGAAGGGGTTATCGAAGAAGGAAAATATGGCGCAGGCCCCGTTATGATCTGGGACGAAGGAACATATATTCCCGAAGTAGAAGTTTCCAAAGGCGTACGAGAGACAATTAATGATTTTGATGAAGGCCAAAAGGTAATGAAAGAAGGATTAGAAAAAGGAGAAATAAAGTTTTTCCTAGAAGGCAAGAAACTAAAAGGTTCCTTTGCTCTCGTAAAAACAAAAGGCTTTCCGGAAGGTGCGAAAAATGCCTGGCTTTTAATAAAACACAAAGATGAATATGTTAAAGTTGGCTACGATGCAAAAGATTACGCAGGAGATTAAATGAGCCAACACCTAAGCTACCTCATGGGTGCTGAAGAAATAACCGATACAGAGCTAAAAGACTTGAATATAGAAATTGTTGGTAAAACAGAAACTGGCTCCAGAAAAATCAAAATCCCGACTGAAAAACTACCCCAATATCTCGAACTGATAAAAGCCAAACTTACTGAAGGTTTTTGGAACGAAGTAGTCGGTGAGAAAAAGATAATTTTCGTCTTCAAATTTAAAGATGGCTCCATCAAAGAACTAGTCCTCTCCCCCGAAACCGAAGCAGAAATTGCCAAGCTCTGCTCTGAGCTTAATGACGAAAAACCAGAAGATACCGCAAATGTTTACAAATACCTATCCGAAGACGACTTCTACCACGACTTCGTACTTGAACACTACCAGGACATGATAAACAGATGAACACCAAGATCCCCGTCAAGCTCACCTTAAACAAAAAGGTGTTAGTATAAATCAAAGGCCATGAAAAAATTTCTCTTCAATAAAGCTCTAAGAATACTGCTTATAACCAACGCAATGGTCCTACTAGCAGGAGCTATGCTCGGTCCAATTTATGCGCTATACGTAGAACGTGTTGGTGGGGATTTACTAGATGCAAGTTTTGCAGGAGGAATCTTTGCTTTTGTTGCAGGAACTACAGTTCTCTTATCAGGGAAATACTCAGATAAACTTAAACAAAAAAAATTAATAGTAATACTTGGGTACACAATAATGGGTGTTGGGTTCTTGCTCTACACTCAAGTTAACTCCATTTTGTTTCTTCTCTTAGTCCAAGTTTTAATCGGTTTTGGTGAAGCCATCTATAATCCCCCTTTTGATGCTCTATATTCAGAGCACCTCGATAAAGGAAAAGACGGAACAGAATGGGGTGCCTGGGAAGCAATTAACTACTACTCAATTGCAATCGGAGCAATAATGGGTGGGTTTATTGTTACCAACTTTGGCTTCACACCCCTGTTTGTAACTATGGCTTTACTGTGTTTTTCAAGCGCATTATATGTCTATAAATTACCAAGAAGAGTTTTATAAACCTCATCCGCACGAGAAACATCAGGTGACCAAGTATTTTTGACATACTCCACACATGAAAACTAAAGTTACAACAGACAAAGCCCCTTCCCCAGGCACAAGCCCACACTCTCAAGCAATTATTGCAAATGGGTTTATTTTTACCCAAGGATCAATTTACCTGAACTCCGAAGGAAAGCTCCTCGAGGGAACAATTGAAGAACAGATTCACCAAATAATGAAAAATTTACAAGCTATTCTTGAAGCAGCTGGTGTTACCTTTGCTGATGTCGTCAAAACAACAATCTACATTACAGACATGTCATTTTATCCAACGGTAAACCAGATATATGGGAGTTACTTTTCAGACCCATATCCCGCCCGCGAAGCTGTCTGCGTCAAAGAACTGATCAACTCACTTCCCTAACCCTCATCCTCTTCTGGAAGATCCATCTGCCTCTGAGCATAATCCCTTCTTTCCCGACTAAACAGGTCCTTGGCTGCAAATATCTTAGCCATGTCTCCCTCGGAAAGTCCCTCTCTCCTCATCGCAACAATCCACGCAATGTCTGTGGCTACCTGAGACCTAGCCCCGGTCGCATCCATAGATCTGTGAACCGTCTCAAGATCGTAGGGTTCAACCCCAACCCGGCAACCTCGCCTTCTGCCTGTCTAACACGCTGCGCGGCTACTTTCAGTTGCCCGCCCAGCTCAAGCATTCTGATGTCCAAACTAGGAATATCTCTTTCTGCCATTTGGCTACTATTATAAGACATTTCTCCAGAGAAATAAAGCGTCCAACCGAAAACAGTAACCACACACTTGACAAAATATAATGACCATGGTACTATGACCATAGTCATGTTACAAACAATCTCTAAATCCCAGTTTAAAGCCAAAGCCCTGGAATATCTTCGACAAGTTGAGAAGAAAAAGAAACCCCTTGTGATAACCCATGAAGGCGAACCAGTAGTACAAATTGTTCCCTACAAATCAACTCTTAAAAAGAGAGACCAAGAAATCTTAGAATCCCTCCGTGGAAGTGTTCTACGCTACGACAACCCCAATGAACCAGTTGGACTAGAGGACTGGGAAGCACTTAAATGATATTACTAGACACACAGGCCCTCATTTGGTGGATAGGTGTCCCAAGAAACCTCACAACCCGCACCAAAAATCTAATCAAAAAGGAAGCAAAAAATAAGATTCTTATCTCTTCAATAAGTGTTTGGGAAATATGTTTACTTGTCAAAAAGGACAAACTAGACCTCTCGATGGGTGTGGAAACGTGGATAAAAAACATTGAAAGCTTTCCTTATTTTGAGTTTATCCCTGTCACAAACTCTATAGCAGCACAATCTGTTAACCTGCCCGAACTTATGCATAAAGATCCGGCAGACAGAATAGTCATCGCAACTGCCAGAGAATACAGAGCAACTATTATAACCTCCGACGAAAAAATCTTAAATTATCCTCACGTTCAATCTCGTTGGTAAAAATTGACAGTCTAAAGTCATCAATCTACACTATTTCTTAGTGAAAAATATCCTCCCAGTAGCCGCCGTCCTGGCACTCGCCGCAGTAGGCTTCTTTGCCTGGAAAAATCAAACACCTCAAACTTCTCCCCCCACGAATCAAACCCAAGAGGAAACACCAAAAACATCCCCCACTAGCTTCACCTTCACAAACCCTAAAAAAAGCGCGCACTACGAAACTAATACCCCCGCGCATGGATCAACCCTAGCAGGAACACCTATCAATGTAGTTATCGACTTCAACTTTGATCTTGCCAAACCCTCAGAAATAAAAATTCTCAAAGAGAGAACAGACTATGGCACAGGCGAAACGATAATAGATACCAACAAACTTTCCATGCGCCGAACAATGAAATCCGACTCTCCAGACGGTTTATATACCGTAGATTACAAGGCCTGCTGGCCCGACAAAAGCTGCCATGATGGAACTTTTCAGTTTGCAATTGACCGCTCCCAAGCAAAAACTTACGATGATCAAACCGGCAAAAAAGAGGTAACCATCAAAATGTCAGAAGTTATGTTTAAACCACAAAACATCAAGCTTACCCGCGGAACAAAAGTTACTTGGGTTAACGACGATAGCGCAGAACACTATGTAAATACCGATTCACACCCCAGCCATACCTACTCCCCTACCCAAAACTCAAAAGCACTTAAAAAAGGTGAAAGTTTTACCCTCACCTTTGACCAAGCCGGAATTTACCCCTACCACTGCTCCGCCCACGCTTCATCAATGACAGGAAGCCTACTCATAGAGTAAGAATGGCCAAAAAACAACCAAATACCCAAGGCGCAAACATAATACTCCTAAACAGAGAGTCAGTTTTACTACAGCTTCGTGACAACATTCCAAACATCTCCTACCCAGATTACTGGGCACTTCCAGGAGGCAAAACGGAAGACAGAGAAACCCCGGAACAAACCGCAATCAGAGAACTTGAAGAGGAATGTGGATACAAAATGAGTAATCCTTTGTTTGTGATGAAAAAGACAATAACAAAAGATGACGGCACAAAAGTGGATGCATCCGTGTTTACTGAAAAATACGACCAAATCCAACCAATAAAATGTCTAGAAGGTCAGGAAATGAAATTTATCCCCCTCAGAGAACTTCCAAACCTAAAACTTGTCCCATGGCAAAGACAAGTAATACAAAAGATGATAAGTAAAACCGCCCTTTAAAACCGCTTCCTTGCAAAACGCTCATAGTAGTGTATAATAAGCCCAAGTTAAACAAAAAATAAGGCAAGGTAGCCTAAGATAATTGAGTTAAGTGTTAATCCTTCAAAGCACTTAAAAGAAAAGGAACAATCATTCTCCTCTCGGCAAATTATCCTGGTTTTGTCTTCTAAATATATGATCAAAGCTGTTATTTTCGATCTTGACGATACGTTGTGCAATGCCTCAGAAGTTCTGGAGGAATCTTTGCGTACAACTTTTAAAGAGAATCTTTCTCATTTTCCCGGCAAAACCGTAGAGGAGATGGTCGCCCTAAATAGACAAGCCTTCAAAGACACGTTTCAAGACCCTTCAGTCCCCATCCCTTCAGCCTCAATTCTCATCTGGTTTAGAATTTTCGAGTTGATGAACAAAAAGCCTCCAATAAAAGCAATCATGCATCTTGTTGAAAAGGTTTGGGAAGAAAATACAACCAAGCTCAAAACAACCCCCGGAGCCCTGGAATTACTAGAGTGGCTAAAAGAAAACAGGATTAAAGTAGGGGTACTTACCAACGGCGTTTTTATGAGTCAGGCAAAAAAAGTTGCCATGATTGGAATCGACAGTAAAATTGACTGCTTCGTAACAAGCGATATGTGTGTTGCCGATAAACCAGACCCAAAAGCATTCCTTTATATTCTTGACAGAATGAACGTCTGGCCAAGTGAAACCATAATGGTGGGCGACCGAATCGACAATGACGTTCTAGCAGCAAAGAAAATCGGGATGAAGGGAATTCTGATGAAATCTGAACACACAAAACCTGCAGAAAACGAAGAAAAAGCAGATCTTGCAGTCACAAATCTCATGGAAGTAAAAACCTACATGGAAAAACTGGGAGTTATCTCAAACCCCAACTACGCCCAAGTTTAATAGACAAACTAAAAATCACCAATTTGACAAAGCGCACTCAAAAACAATATCCTCATTGAAATGGACAATACCAACGAGGCCAAAAACTGGCTAAACAGCAACAACAACCCAAGCCCTCTGGCAACAAACAAGTTTGAGAATAAAGAAAACGCCTTAGAATTTGTTGAGAAGCTATGTGAGTTGGGAGCAGAAGAAGTTACCGTCGATGGCATCAGAGACGAAGAAGAACGCATCCAAAAAGAAGGAGGCCCCTACGCAGACGCTCTGAAAGTTAAACTCCCCGAAGATCCTGAAAAAAGAAAGTCTCTATTTGATTTTGTAAACTCAGAAGTTGACGACCCTGAATTCCAACAAGAGGACACCGGACAAAAAGAAATAACTCTTTGGTGGGATTAAAAATTCCTAGATAGAAATTTGACAAAACAACAAACAGTGTTGTTAGATTAATCAATGCAACCTCCGGTAAACTACCTCGCAGTTTTAGTAGCCGCACTCTCCTCAATGGTCTTGGGTTACCTCTGGTACGGTCCACTCTTTGGTAAACTCTGGATGAAGTTGTCTGGCCTCAAAATGGGCAGTGGTGCAAAGGACAAGATGGGAATGCTCTACGGAATTGCGACAGTTGGAGCCTTCATTGAAGCATATATCCTATCCCACGTCTTAGTATTTGCATCAAGCTACATGAATACTTCCGGCCTATCAGCAGGCCTTTCTTCTGGTTTTTGGATGTGGCTTGGCTTTGTCGCAACAGTTACCTTAGGAAATGTTCTCTGGTATGGTCACTCCTGGAAACTTTGGGGCCTAGTAAACGCTTATTACTTAACCTCTCTCCTTATCATGGGCTCAATCCTCGCCCTCTGGCAGTAACCCTAACAAGATAAATTTGACAGCATAGATACCAGTGGTGCTACCCTAACCTAAAGGAGAAGTCTAAAAACGAACAAGCCAGTTCTCTGGAACAAAAGAATCGCTCACAACCTCATCCTAAGCCTTGTTATCTTAGGCATCTTCTTTTACCTTGCCCTAGAAGGCCCTCTTCTAACCCAACAACAAAAATTCAACGAGTTCGTCTTGGGC
>MHCB01000001.1 GCA_001816455.1 Candidatus Blackburnbacteria bacterium RIFCSPHIGHO2_12_FULL_44_25 | reverse complement strand
TCGAAACGTGTGCGCTTGGTGCATACCAGTAAAAGAGTCCGAAACTTAAGGGAGTTAAGATCAAACCACTTGCAAGAGTGTATTTTTTACGTCCTCCCCCAAAACCTTTCGCCTTCTTTATAAAAGTGGATAGAATGTTCACTGCATCTGGCTCTCGGATGGCGGTGGTTGCCGGAGAGTGAACGGCAAATGTAGGAGTTATTTGGGGCTCTGGGATTGGGGTTGCCGCAACAGCTGAATCTTTTATGTCTTCTCCTTCGATAAACCCTAGTTCTTCGGGGGAGACGGTTTTGATGTTTGACAAGTCTTGTGTTGTAATTTCTTCTTCAGGGAGAACTTCCGATTCTTCACCCAAGGACTCTTCTACAGACATTATCGAAGAGTTTTGGGTTTTTGGAGCAGTGTACGCAAGGGCAGTTGCGCCTCCGACCTCAGCCCCTCCTGCTAGGGAAACGCTTGATATAACTGCGTCTTCAGGGAGAACTTCAACTTTAGGGGTGTGTAGAAAGGTTATGCCTATTTTCTCCCAGTCTGTGTCTAAAAGTTCATGTTTTGTTGCCTCTAAATCTGCTGCTTTGTGGTTATAAATCAGGATTCTCGTGGGGTATTGGCTCGGCTCCCCAATCCTGGCTAAACCCTCTGCGATATCTCCTCCTACGGAGATACTTCTGCCCACTTCGGTAGTCTTTATAATTTTTCCGTTTTGGATAAGGGTCACTTCTAGGGTTTCTTCGGAGGTTCCTACTAAAATAGCGTTTGGAGGGGCGCCTTCTTGGGCTTTTACAAAATGGATTATTGCTTCGGGAATAACAACAAAGCCTGCAGGGGAAAGCTCAAGCTCGTGGGAGAGTTTTTTTAAGATCTCGACGCATTCTTTTTTGATTTCTCCGTTCTCAAGATAAGCTGGAGGGAGACCAAAAACTACTTTTGATGGTTCTTTGATTTCAACTTTAATCTTCGCGGCGGCATTGGAAAGGGAACCGTCTGCTGCTTCTACTAGGGACTTTATATCTCCTTCTTGGTAAGGGAAAGGGCCGCCGTGGGCGACTATGTGGACTTTTTCTTGTTCAACTTTCCAGATTGCAGAATCTACCCAATTTTTGCCAATGGCTAAGCTCCAGAGGTGTTCTGCGCTTGGTTCGCTTTGTTTTTTGAAAATTGGCAGATCCATGAATTTAGAGGTTAGAGGTTAGAGATTAGACATTAGAAGAAACGCTAGTATCCTACTCTATGGTTGCATAGATTCGGCGAATACCAGATCCTGCTGATTCTTCCTTTGTAATTTTAACACGACCGATCTCAGAAGTGTTGGAAACGTGCGGCCCGCCGCAAAATTCTTTTGAGTAGTCTCCGATAAAATAGACTTTTACATAATCTAGGTATTTCTCATTGAAAAGACCAATTGCTTGTGTTTTTTTTGCCTCTTCGAGTGGCATAATCCTAAATTCAACTTGCAGATCTTCTGAGATTTTCTGATTAACGATTTCTTCTACTTTGTTCACTTCTTCTTCCGTCATTTTTTTACCATAGGTGAAATCGAAACGCACTCTCTCGGGATTGATATTTGAACCTGTTTGGTGAACGTCTTCTCCCAGAACGTCACGTAGCGCCCGATGAAGAAGATGGGTTGCTGTGTGGCCTTTAATAACTTTATCTGAGTGGTCTGCTAGACCTCCAGCAAATTTTCCAGAGGCTGCGGTTCGCGATTTTTGTTGGTGTTCCTTGGTTACCCTGTCAAATTCTTCTTTATCGAAAGTTAAGCCGAGTTCTTCGACTACGTCTTGTGCAAGATCGGGGGGGGTACCGTAAGTTTGATAATTTTCGAAAACGTATAGGCCAGATGCTACTTTGTTCTCTTTTAGGATAGGAATAGTACCGATCTTTTTGATAACACCTTCTTTTTCGGCTATCTCCAGGTCTTGTTTGTAGAGCTCGATTCGGTTTACTGGCTCTTGGAAGCGATCTTCTTCCTCCATCAAGGTTTCGTAGATCTTGTTTTCGTTTTCCTTTAACTCTGGGTAGAAGGCAGAGAATTTATTGATAATTATTTTTGCCAATTCAGTGAAAAAGCCTCGTTCGATTCCACTTCTATAGGCGGCTCGTACTGCTCGACGAACTAGTCTTCTTAGCACATAACCTCGTTCAACGTTGCCCGGCTCAATCCCGCTGGCAATTAAAAATGTTGCAGCTCTGGTATGGTCTGCAATAACCCGCAGGGATTTTACCTCTGAGGTCTTGGTTCTTTCTTCTATTGCTTCGTAGAGGAACTTAAAAATATCAGTCTCGTAAACGTTGTTTTTGCCTTGAACAACGGCGGTTATTCTCTCCAGGCCCATTCCGGTGTCGACATTTTGTTGACTTAATGGCTCGTATTTCCCGTCCGAAGTTTTGCTGTACTCCATAAACACGTTATTCCATACCTCAACCCAAAGGGGGTTTTCTCCAGGCGAGTCTTTTGGTTGGCCTTCACCTGTCCAGAAAAAGATTTCTGAGTCCGGGCCACATGGACCAGAGTTGCCAACGGGGCCCCACCAGTTGTCTTTTCTCCCTAGGGGGGAAATTCTATCCTCGGGGATACCCAGACTTTTCCAAATTTCCATTGACTCATCATCTCGGGGGGCATCGTTGTCGCCTGCAAAAATAGTAACTGCTAGTTTTTCTTTGGGCAACTTAAGTTCTTCTGTTAAAAACTCCAAACTCCACTCGAGCGATTCTTTCTTCCAGTAATCTCCAAGGCTCCAGTTGCCCATCATTTCCAAAAATGTATTGTGAGTTGCGTCTCCTACCTCATCTATGTCGTCGGTTCTAAGGCAAGGCTGGATATTGACTAGGCGTTTGCCTTGAGGGTGCTCTTCCCCTAGAAGAAATGGCACTAGAGGTTGCATACCTGCTGTAGTAAACAGAGTTGTTGGGTCATCCTTGGGAACAAGTGGTGCGGGAGGAATTATTTTGTGACCACGGGACTCAAAGAACTTTAGGTACTTTTTGCGGATTTCGGAGGAAGTCATTGTGGGTATTTTACCAGATTGAGAGTTCTTTGTACGGGTTTTTGGGAACTTAGGGGTTTGCCTTGGTATTATTTCTTGTAGATCTCTCTTCTGTGGCCAAGACGGAGCACTTGAATTGTTTTTCCTGAGAGGTCGAAAATTATTCTGTAGCTTCCAGCTCGCCATCTATACTGTCCGATTTTTGATGAAATGAGCTTCTTGGCATGTTTTTGTGGGTTTTGAGAATATCTTTCGATTGCATGTCCAAGCTTCTTTTTTGCTACGTTATCGAGTTTACGAATATCTTTGGCAGCAGATTTGGAGTAGATAATCTTGTATGCCACAAAAATTAGAGTTCACCAAAAAGCTCGCTGTGTATGGAGGTTTCACCCTTTTTAATTTGCTTTCTTGCCTCTTCGATGCTTTTAACAAACTTAGGGCTTGTAAGTCCAAGGAGGTCCTCAAAGACATCTAGGTTTACAAGAGCTGCTGAGATTTTACCTTTTCTGGCCACAAGAAGATACTTTGTTTCTTTTTTCTCAATGGTATCTAAAACATCTGAAAGGTTGCTCCTGAATGTGGTTGCTTGTATTACGTCCGGCATGGTGTCCTTACTGTACAGTACAACTGTACGTTTGTCAAATACGTGTCGTTAGGAGGATAGGGGTTTGCCGTTTCTGTGGAAAACGCGGCGGGCTGGGGATTGAAAAGAGCGGGTAGTTGACATTTCCTGCTCTGGTTCGTCGTTTGAGGCTAATAGGTGGTTTGTCTCAAAATTGTAAATTTGTGGCTCGGGGGCATAGGGGGGAGTTTGGTCTAAGGTGAGGACAAGAGGTTCCTGGAGTTTTTGGTTTTTGTGAACTTCCGGGGGGTTTGTAAGACCCGTTACTAATTCAAAGGCACTTTTAATGCCAGATGCCCCTTCGACAAAACTTCTTAACCCCTCAATTGGGCGTGCAACGGAGCCAGTTAGAACCCGTGCATCGTCGAGAAGCCCGTTGAATTTCTGGACGGCGCTATGTGCGTCTTTTAAGATCAGGAATGCTTGGATCCCCACGGCGACAAGAAGGCCGGTCAGGCTTGTTACTACGATGAAGAGGAGGATTTGGACAGGATCCATAGACAGTTGACGTTAGCACAATAATTTGTGCAAAGTCAATTGTATTTTCCATTTATGGGGGAGCTTCTAGTCGACTGGTTTTTCGATGGTCTTTGACTTTCCAGAACGAGAGGTTGCCTTGATCTCGATCTTTTCTCCAAGATCACTTTTGTCGATCTCAAATCTGAAAGTTCCATCTTTTTCTAAAAGAACAGGGTGGCGGTTAACTTCTAAAGTTGCTGTAGGGGCAGTTTTTCCAGATATTAAAAGTTGGGTTTCGGAAGGAGTAATTTGTACTTCTAGGGGAGGCGGGGCAACAAAGAGAAGGTACTGTCTTATCAGATACCCAAAAATAATCAGAAGGGACAGAGAAATTGCCGTTATGAGTGTTGCTCGTGGGGTCCATATCGGTCTTCCTGATAGGGAAATTTCTTGTTTTTCGAATTCTTTGGGGCTTTCCGGAAAGTCGCGTCTTAGGAGGGCAAGGGTAACGTTTGGTTCTACACCCACTGTTTGTGCATAACTTCGTACAAATCCTGAGGCAACGGAGAAGTTTGGTAGGCTTGCCCAGCGTGATTCCTCAAGGGCTATTAGAAACTTCTCTTTGATTTTTGTGTCGCGGGAGATTTTGTCAATAGACCAGCCGAGATTGACACGGGCTTCTTTTAAAACTGTTCCGACTGTTCGCATAGATTAGAACATACAACTCGTTTCAAAACTCACGCGTCCCGCTTAGCGGGACTTGTGTAAAGTGAGTGTGGAGAAGCTGTTTTGAAACAGCTTCATAGTGCATAGTGCATAGTGCATAGTGCTAGGGACTAGGTTGCAGGTGTGCTAGAGAGGAATTCTTCTGGATTGTTGATTAGCACTTCTCTGGGTTTTGATCCGTCGGCTGGTCCTACAACGCCTGCTGATTCTAATTGATCCAGCATGCGTGCTGCACGGGCATAACCTATCGACAGTCTCCTCTGAAGAAGAGAGGCGGATGCTTTATCGCTACTACATACAATTCTTACTGCCTGCTCAAATAGGTCGTCTCTCTCCACAGTTTCCCCTCCTGGGGATCTATTCCCACCCTTGACGGGCATGTTGGTTACTTCTTCTGTGTATTGAGGGGAGACACCAGTCTTTCTTAAGAACTCTATAAGCCGATTAAGATCGCTGTCTTCAATATATGCTCCTTGGATACGGCGAGGTTTGGCCTCGTCCGGAGGAAGGTAAAGCATGTCTCCCCGACCTAAGAGTTTTTCGGCTCCTGGAGAATCCAGAATTACTCGAGAGTCGACAAGGGAAGACACAGCAAAGGCCATACGCGCAGGAATGTTTGCTTTTATGAGACCTGTTAAGACGTCAACCGATGGCCTTTGGGTCGCAAGAAGCATGTGGATACCTGTGGCCCTGCTCATTTGGGCGAGTCTTGTTATTGAGTCCTCAACTTCTGCTGGGGAGAAAAGCATAATATCTGCAAGTTCGTCGATTATTAAAACAATATAGGGTAATGCTTGGAAGCCTGACATTTCGTTGAAGGCTTGGATATTTCTTGCCCCTACTTCAGCAAACATTTTGTATCGCTGATCCATCTCGGCGGTTAAGTATTTTAAGGCAGAAACGACTTTGTCTGGGTCTGTAATGACGGGGGCTAAGAGATGGGGTATGCCATTGTAGCCTGTAAATTCGACTCGTTTAGGATCGACGAGGATAAATTTAACTTCGCTTGGGGAGGCTCGGAAGAGGATAGAACCAATGAGTGCATTGAGGGCTATAGATTTTCCGGAACCTGTTTGACCGGCGATTAGGGAGTGGGGCATTTTTGTTAGGTCTGAGACCACTGGTTTTCCTGCAACGTCCAGGCCTAAGGCTACTGCAAGTTTAGACTTGGATTCTCGCATAAGGTCTGATTCAAGTACCTGCCTTAGGGTTACAAACTCGGGAGAACGGTTGGGGAGCTCTATGCCTACCAAGGATCGCCCGGGAATGGGCGCCTCAATACGAATTTGGCCTGAAGGGGCAGCAAGGGCAAGTGCCAGATCGTTTGTGAGGTTTGTGATCTTTGAAAGTTTTGTTCCTAGAGCAACTTCGATTGCATATTGGGTAACTGCGGGGCCAAGGTTGACTTCTACGACTTTGGATTTTATGCCAAATGAGTCAAGTGTTCTTTCTACGATGTCGGCATTTGCCTTAATATCCCCTCTGTCTGCTTTTCCACCTTGGGTGTCAGAGAGAAGAGATAACGGCGGATAGTCCCAGACGCCTGCTTGGCCGGGAAGATTCACTGCTGGAGCCGCAATTCCCACTTTGGTCGGGGCAGATATGTTTGTCCCCCCTGAGACTTTTATGGCGTTCTTTCCGGCACCCAAACCGAAACCGGGGCGGGGCGTAGAGCCCAGAATTCTATGCCTTAGAGCAATAAGCAGAGAGACCAAAAGTCCTATTAATTTATCAAGAGATGTGTTGAATAAAACCAGAATGCCAATTATCACTCCTCCAAAGAAAACCAGTGCTGCTCCAGGACGAGTAACGAGACTAGAAATTGCGCCCCATATTTCTTCTCCAAAACGTCCGGCTTGGGTTAATCCGGCTGCTGAAAGGGAGAGCAGTATTGAGCCTACGAGGACTGTTGGTTGATTGAGAGGCATTTTCATTTTTGAAAACATTAGGCCAGATATAATAAGGAAGAAGGGGATAAAAAGTGCAGTCCAGGAAAAGTAGTCAACGAAAGCTTTGTTTAGACTGTAGAGGATAAAGCCTTGACGAGAGAAGGAAATGATAATCAGACCCGCGACAGCAAAACACAAGATTTGGGTGATTGATACAATTGTGTGTTTTTTTAACTTTAAGTTAAAAGAGCGTTTTAAAAACGAGGTTTTCCGTCTGGGCATAGGGCTATTTTTGGATTATACATTAAGCTCTCTTCTGCTTAAAGGGAGGGTCTTATCTTTCTACAACTACGGGTAAGATCATTGGTCTTCTGCCGGTTTCATCGAAGAAGAAACGTTCAAGGAAATCTACGACTGCTTGTTTTACTTCTCGTCCTTGTTTCTTTTGACTCTTTGAGCGAATTTCATTGGCCACACTGTTGGCTGCTCGCTCTAGGAAACTTTTGTTTTCTTTTACGAACACAAACCCTCGGCTTATTATTTCTGGTTCCCCGATTAAGTTTCCAGAGGCTTTATCGACTTGTAGCACGACTATTGCTACCCCCTCTCGGGCGAGAGTTTTTCTGTCTGACAAAACGACTTCGCCAACGTCTCCCAAGCCTAATCCGTCTACTAGAAGGCTTTTGACAGGGACGTGTTCTCCGGGTTTAACTTTTCCATCACGGGTAAATTCCATTACGTCTCCGTGCCTAAGCTCAAGGGTTTCTTCTTTTTTCCAACCCATCCTTTGCGCAAGTACGTTATATGCCCTGTTGTGGCGGATGGTTCCACCTATTGGTATTAGATACTTGGGTCGAACTAATGATAAGAGCATTTCTATATCTTTTTTGGAGCCATGGCCAGAGACATGGAGGTCTTCCTGGGTGTCATAGTAATGAACTTCGGCACCGCGTTCGATTAAGGAATCGACGACGTAGTTGGTTGTAAAGTGGGTCCCGGGGGGCGCGGGGTCTGCTGAGAAAACAACCATATCGTTGGCTTGAATTTTAAGAAACTTATGGTCGTCTGTGGCAACACGGTAAAGAGCTGATCCTACCTGTCCATAGCAGCCTGAAATAATGTAGACAATTTTCTCGGGAGGTAAAGATTTTCCCTGTCTATCTGTTACAACATCTTTGTCGTCGAAATAGATGTTCCCCAACGTTCTTGCTATTGCAACTTTTCTTTCCACCGAACGGCCCACAAAGATAACTTTTCTACCCAAGGAGCGCGAAATGTTAATGACTTGTTGCATTCTTGAGATATTTGAGGAAATTGTAGTTACAAAGATTCTTCCAGTTGCTTCTTTGAAGATGTTTCCTATATTTTTTTCGAGTTCTGCTTCAGACATTGTGTACCCCTCTGAGGTTGCCCCAAGGGAGTCTGAGGCCATTCCCATCACTCCACCTTTTGCCAGAGTTGCAGCTTTGGCAATGTCAAACGGCTTTCCGTCAACTGGGGTCCAGTCAAACTTGAAGTCTGGAACATGGAATAATTTGCCTACTGGGGTACTTATACAAAAGCCTAGAGAGTCTGGGACAGAGTGTGTTATGCGGAAGGCGTCTACTATGAAGCTCCCTACTGTGGTTGCCGCGCCTTCAGGATCTATTATGTTTACTTTTTTGCCTTTTATTCCGTAATCAATAAGTTTATCTTCTATAAATCCTGCCACTAACTTGCTCGAGTAGATCTCCACGTTTGGCAGAGCGTCTAAAAGAAATGGTAGGGCACCGAAGTGATCTTCGTGGGCGTGGGATATAAATACTCCTTTTATTTTGTCTTGGTTTTTGACCAGATAGGAAAAATCTGGCACAACAAGGTCTACGCCAAAGGCTGCTTCTTCTGGAAAACCAACTCCGCAATCCATGACGATTAATTCCGCCGGTCCCTTATCGGGTACATACTCGTATACGTAAAGGTTTTCAGTAACATCAATTGTTCCTGAGATAGCTATGAATCTAAGTTTGTCCATTACACAAGTTCCATTTGTTCTGGTTTAGTTTCTTTTTCTTCTTCCTTGTCTAGATCTTTTAAAAATTGAGGTAGGGACTGGAAGTCTTCTTTGAATTGTTGCATAACGGCCCCTGCTCGAAGAGCCGCTGCGGGGTGATACATCGGAACTATTGTAACATCTTTGCCATGCCATTTCACTACTCTTGGTTTTCCGTGGATCTTTGATATGAATTCTCCTGGCAGAAACTTATTCATTGAGAAACGGCCTAGGGTTACTATTATTTTGGGATTTATTATTTCTATTTCCTGGTCTACGTAAGGTTGGAAGGCAGCGATTTCTTCAGGAAGTGGGTCTCTGTTTTGTGGGGGACGGAACCGGACAACATTTGAAATATAAACATCTTCGCGTTTTAATCCAATAAGCTCTAGTGTCTTATTGAGAAGTTGGCCTGCTTGGCCTACAAACGGTCTTCCTTGTTGGTCTTCATGGAAGCCGGGAGCTTCGCCGAGGCAGTATATTTCACTATCAGGACTACCTTCACCAAAGACTAGACGGGTCGCTTCTTCTCGCAGGGGCAGGGTTTTGTCTTTTTCTATCTCCTCTTTGAGTTTGGTTAGTGCTTCTTTTTTGTCCATTTACACCTTTATATATACTACTTCGCAGAAGAATTGACAAAACACCTTTAAAGTTGGTATCCTGTTATACATGTTGAAGGCTGGTCTTCTTTCAGCTTCTGCGTTGGTTGTTTTGTTGGTTTCTTCTACTCCGGCTCTGGCTCAAACTCGTGGAGAGGTTTTGCGTGAGAAACTTCAGGAAAGAAAAGATGCAATACAGGAAAAAGTAACCCAGAAGCGGGAGGCAGTCAAGATAAGCAGACAGGAAAAGAGAGAGAATATACAAGAAAAGATTAGTGAGAGAAGAGAGGCGATTAAGGAAAAAATTACAACTCGTCGTGAAGAGTTAAAGGAGAGGTTGGCTGAGTTTAAAGATAAAAGAAAGGCCGAGGTTGCCGAGAGAGTTGATCAACGCTTGGGGACAATTAATGAAAACCGAACAACCCAGATGGCAGCGTCCTTGGACAAAATGACCTCTATTTTAGATAAACTTGAAGCTAAGCTATCTGGAGCTACAGCCAGCGGGCGTGATGTTTCCGCAGCAACGGCAGAAATCTCGTCTGCGAGAGCTGCTATATCGACAGCAAGGACTGCAGTTGAAGCACAAGCTGGAAAAGATTATGGAGTTACCGTAAGTAGTGAATCAACAATTAAGGCGGATGTTGCGTCCTCGCGAGATTCCCTACATACTGATCTTAAGGCAACCCACTCAAGCGTAGTTGTGGCACGCCAGGCAGTAGCAAAGGCGATTTCCGCGGCCAAATCAACATTAGGAGGACAAAATGATGCAACGCAGTGATCATAAACAAAAAGGAGGGTTGGTTATCATGGTGCTTCTGGGTGTGGTTGTTGTTCTCTTGGTGGTTGCCGGAATTTATTATCTTCTTCAGAACAAAGGAACTTTAGATAAAACGAATAACTATATACAACAGAATACTACCGAGGTGGACGACTCCTCTTCTGCCTCTCCTGAAGAGTTGGATCAAGACTTGAAAGCAATTGATTTGGGAGATGTTGACGCAGATTTTGCGGAAGTGAACTCTGATGTTGACGGCCTCTAGGCTCCGCGTATGATTTCCGACTGATCTTCTTTGTTTAATGAATTTTAAAGGTGGCGAGTATCGCCGCTGCTTGATTCTTTGTTTCTTGGTTTTGATCTTTAAAACTTACATAAAAGCTGTATTCGTTATGTTTAAAGGTGGCATATGAGCTACCACTTGCTTCAATGGTTTCCGTATCTATCACTTCTTCATCTCCGATCTTTACTTTGTACGGGGTTGTTGTGGGTGGATGTTCGGGGTCGTATCCGTATCCAGTTGGGCCAACATGACTCTTGAGTCCTATGTCAATTGATCCGTTTGGAAAGTTTATTTGCAGGGCTTGCCCCTCTTTGTTGCCTTCTTCGTTGGGAGTTGGGTAATTTTCTATTTGGGCGGTTTTTGGGTAGCTTATGGAATAACTGGAAATAGAATCTGTATAGGTTTCCCAGTTTGTACTTTTATTTTTTACCAGAAGTACAGTTGTTGCTATTAGCGTGATTATTCCAGTCAAAATCAACAGGAGTCGTAAGGAGCGGGTTGTCTTTATGTAAGATTTTTTCAAGGACATGTTTTTGTGTGTATTGGTGCAAAACCTTTTTGAAGGCTCACAGCCTAGTTTGCGATAATGGGTTAGGTAAGTCAAAGCGTAGGGATTTCTATTAACTCAGCGGTGTTTGTTTTGGTGTCGTAAATTGCAAAAGAGGGTTTTGGGGTACTTCCTAGCGCTCCGGGGTTTACTATTAAGGTATTCCCTGTTGCCTTTACACTAGCTGACATGTGTAGGTGTCCGTGAAAGATTGCGTCGAATTTGCCTGATTGTATGTGGGAAGAAATTTTTTCTGGTTGATGGGCGATTGCTATTTTTCTGTTGTCTAACTCGGTTTCCAGAAGGTTTTGATTTTTTTCTGTAGCTCCCTGGAGAACTTCCCAAACTTCTTCCTTATGTGCTTCGTCACAGTTTCCCATGACAGCATATAAGGGAATGTCTACTTTAAGAATAGTTTTTACGGCTTGCCCGTCGCACCAGTCTCCGCAGTGGATTATTGCTTCTACGCCTTGAATTTTCCCAAAGCTTAAAACATGGCTAAGTGCTACTAGGTTGCCATGGGTGTCCGAGGCTATGAGTATCTTCATCCGACAGTTACCTTTTCGAGGGTTTTTTAGAATATCCTAAGAGGTACAGGGCAAATAAAGCCGGGGCAAAAAAAGAAATCCCTGTTAAGTCTTCACCCGGGGTTGTGGGAAAGGAACTGGTGTAGAACCACTGGAGAATAGACATTTCTACAAATAAACTTAGCACCGCTAAAGACCAGAATCCTGTGTTTGCCATAAATATATATCTCCAAATTTGGGTCGGAATAATTTTCTTTTTATAAATATAGCTGTAGGTCCCAACGATTAGAGAAATAATGAGTACCAAAGAGGTCCAATCACTGAAGGTTCCTGTTTCAAAAAGACGGGTAAGTAATGGTAATACCAAGATGGTTCGAACTACTAATAACCAGAAATAGATCTTCCACAACATGCGCAAGGTTATTATTTGATAGTTTAGAGTGGTTGTCAAGCCAAGTTAAGATTTTAATACGAAGGTAGGTATTGTTTGATGTTCTCGGGTGTAAGCACAACTTGTTTTATTTTCCCCTCAACATATTCTTTGGCGACTTTTCTTACCACCCCTTCTATTGTCCTATCCAGAGTTCGCATTCCGGCGTCGTATCCCAATGGGCGGACTATTACTGGCCACACTTCGTCCTGGATTGTTAGAGTTCCTTCGGGCAGGCCACATTCTTTTATAACTTTAGGGAGCATGTAG